>JBCAWW010000488.1:0-4808 GCA_038534415.1 Bacteroidota bacterium
TTTGATTGGGGCTGTCATTTGATCAATCATTGATACCATGAAAAAGTATTTATTTCTCCTCATCCCCATTTTGTTTGCGTGCCAAACTGAACCTGACAGCCAACCCCTTCCTGCTTACAATATCAAGGCAGAGCAAGATGCCATCATTGCCAAGTATTTTGATCTCGACAAGCTCAATAAGGAAAGCTATTTTCGCATCTTTTTAAATCGACCTCACTCTCGTTTTCAAACTACGGTTGTATCAGAAACCCCTGTGGTTGAATTAGGACGCGTGATGTTTTATGACAAGAATCTCTCCGCTGACAGAAGCGTCTCTTGCGCCTCCTGCCACCAACAAAAGCACGCTTTTTCGGATAGCACTGTATTCAGTAGCGGGGTTTATGGGCAGCAAACGCTGCGCAATAGTTATGCATTAGGCTCCTTTATGAATTTCATGAACTATTATACCACCACGATCGTTTCAAATGGTGCTGTACCGCAGTTGTTTTGGGACAATCGAGCTACCAATACTCAGGATCAAATCTGGGAAACCCTGGGCAACCCTCATGAAATGGCAATGGATCAGGATTTAATGTTGGCCCGGATCAATGAGTCAGAGTATTATCCGATCTTGTTTGGCAGAGTCTTTAATGATGATGCTTGGCAATACAATCGCAATCAAATCACCGCAGGGCTTCACACTTTTCTAAACTCTCTTTCGACTCAAGATTCTCGCTTTGATCAAGAGCAAAAAGCGATGTCGGATCAGACCTATTTTGCCAAGGAGGACTATACCAGAGATTTTGCCTCTTTTAGCCCTTCCGAAAATCTTGGCAAAACCCTATTCCTAACGCATTGTGCTAATTGTCACGGTCGATTTTTGGGGTATGAGATGGATCGTTTATTCACAAAAACCAATAAAAATGCCAGCTGCAATGGCTTAGATATGACCTATTTAGACAAGGGCGTGGGCAAGGTTCAAAACGATCCAAGTATGGACGGTTTTTTCAAGATTCCGAGTCTTCGCAATATTGCGGTCACCGGGCCCTATATGCATGATGGTCGTTTTGCGACACTCCAGCAGGTGATTCAGTTTTACAATCAAGAGATCCAGCCTCACCCCAATCTCGATCCGCTTTTGCTCGATGATAGAGGACAGCCAATACGCCTCAATCTCAGCAAATCTGAGGTGATGGCCTTAGAGGATTTTCTACACACTTTGACCGATGAGGCATTTTTGACCGACGATCGTTGGTCCGATCCTTTTTTGCGATAGGCCTTGTTTTTGTGGCTACGCATCTGGATCGGGAGCGTGTCAAGCTAAGCAGTGGTTCATTGCTGCTGCGCAGAACGCTTATCTCGACCCGACCTCTGCCCCAAGGCAGTGGTTTGCCCCCGTCTGCGAAGTAGAAACCGATGAGCCTCGGCTTAGCTTGACGCATATGCGATCCCGATTTCGGTACGCCTATTCCTTTCCCGTATTTTCCCGCTATCGCGGAACGCTCAATTTTGTGTAGCTTGTAGCACAAGCTTCAATCTCATGTCAAAACGCCGTCTTGCCGTCATTTTATTTGCTGATATAGCCGGTTATACAGCACGTATGCAGCAGGACGAAAGTCTCGCCAAAGGCCAACTCCAAGCGTTCCGCGAAGCGATGCAGAACCAAGTTGCCGCTCATCAGGGCGAGATCGTCCACTTTTATGGGGATGGTTGTCTGGTGCTTTTTAGTTTGCCCCAAGATGCCGCCCAAGCCGCAATTGCTTTGCAAGAGATTTTTCAAGAGAAGGAAGTCCCTGTCCGGATTGGCATCCATAGCGGCACTGTCAATGTGGATGAGGATCATGTCTATGGCGATGCCATTAATGTCGCTTCCCGCGTAGAGTCGATGAGTGTGCCGGGAGCGGTATTGCTGTCCAAGAAAGTCCGCGACGAACTCAAAAATCAGCCTGTATTCCAATTGCAAAGTTTGGGGAGTTTTGCTTTCAAAAATGTCGAGGAGCCGATGGAGGTATACGCCTTGGCAAATGAGGGGCTGAGCGTTCCGCGAGCAGCGGATATGAAAGGAAAAGGACAGGAGGTATCCGCGAAAGAATCAAATCGTACCCAGAGATTGATTAGGGCCATGAGTCTGGGATTCATTGGGATATTTTTAGGGCTAACGATTTGGATGGGAATTTCCTGGAAGCAGGCCTCCATGCTGGAAGAAGACACGGCTCAAATCCCTGACAAAACGATCGCCGTTCTCCCTTTGCGAAATGATAGCGGGGAGGCTAAAAACGACTATTTTTGTAATGGTATCACGGATGACATCCTTTTTCAACTTCAAAAAATCAAAGACCTGAAGGTCGTCAGTAATCCGGGAAATTTTGCCGCTCAGCAAGCAAGTTTTTCTCAGTTAGGACAGGATCTAGACGTCTCTTATCTATTGACAGGCAGCGTGCGTAAATCTGAGAAAGAGGTCATTGTCACGACCCGACTAATCAAAGTCTCGGACGAAAGTCAGGTTTGGGTGGACCGATATGAAAAAAATCTGAGTCTCGAAAGTGTATTCAATATTCAGGCAGATGTCGCCCAAAAAGTAGCGAAGTCTTTGCAGAGCGAGATGAACCGTCCTACGACTGAAAACCCCTCTCAACTGCCTACTCAAAACCTGCAGGCCTATGAGTATTATTTAAAGGGCAATGAGCACTTCAAATTTATAACTGCCAATGACAAAAGCGCTTTTCAAAAAGCCCTTGATCAGTATCAAAAGGCAATTGAGTTGGATCCGGACTTTAGTCTTGCCTTAATCCAGATGGCCAAAAGTTATGAGATGATGTATTGGTGGCATCTGGATCAGGATGAGGCTACCAAAGATAAAGCAGGCCAGTATTTACAAAAGGCCCTGGCCTTAGAACCGGATTTGCCTGAGGCTTTATTGCTGCAGGCTAGTTTGCTGTATCATTTTGATCGTAATTATTCGGCTGCATTGGCCATACTCGAATCCCTGAAAAGTCGAATTCCGAATAACCCTCTTTTATACATTACCGCTGGGGCCATTTATAAGCGAACCGGTCGAATCGAAGCGGCATTAAATGCTAATAAGCGGGCGTTTGAACTTTCCCCCTTCAATCCGGATTATATGCGGGAGTACTTGGAAATATCTATCCGGGCGAAAAAGTATGATCAAGCCAAACAACTTATCAGTCGCATAATCAAAGTCGACCCTGATGAAAATGATGCCTACCTCTGGCAGGCACGTCTGAAGATGATGCAGGAATGGGCCCCCAAAGACGGGATGGACCAGCTTAGGGAATCGGTGCAAGTCAGAACGGGCGGCTTCTATCTGGGCTATGTGGAACTGGCAATTGCCTCGCAGGATTACGAGGCTGCAGTCAGTATGTTGGAGGAAATTTCTACAAGTCTCTTGGTAAGCAATCGGAACTCCTATATACCTACAGATTTGCTGCGTGCCTGGGTCGCCTGGTATCAAGATAAGCCAAGTCTGAGTCGCCGCTATGCCTCCCAAGCCGAAGCAGTTTTACTTTTGGCAATGGAGAAATATCCGGAAGATAAACGCCTGTATATGAGTCTGGGAGAATGTTATGCCTTAATGGGGGAAGAGAAGAAAGCCCTAAAGATCATAGAAAGCAGTTGGGAAAAGCGGTCCTTTCAAGAGGATACCTGGGAAGGGACCCTGCTCGAACAGGCACATATGAACGTATTGATTATTCTGGGGGAATATGAGAAAGCCCTGGTTAAAGGCGAATTTTTATTATCGATTCCTTCGGTCCTGACAGAAATTCAGTGGACCAGACACCCTCTTTATAAGCCATTACGCGAGCTGGCGCTTTAAAGCCACCCATACTTACCTAAGATGAATCAATGCTTTTTACGTAAAGCTTTGCTTTGAGGAAGGAGTAGCTCGCATTTTCCCTTTTCCGTATTTTCCCGCTAGTGCGGAACGCTTCTCTCCGTCGCTTACTCCCGCAATGACAATAAGGATACTTTGATTACCATATTGATGTGATAGAGCGGCATTCGACTTAGGGTGAGTGCCGCTTTTTTTTCGGGCACTAATGCTATCGGTCTGTCTCAGTCTCGCCTCGCCAAACACCCAAAAATAGGGCTTGCTTCAGCCAAGCTAATCGCGGCTTTTTATAAAATTTCGCTGAGACAGTTCAAATGAAGGCAAGCGTAAAAAATGCCCCTCATGGGCCAAAAAGAACATTTATTTCAGAAAAAGAACATACGTTACAGCATTCCACAGCCAAGTGTTTCGAACTACCAAATGAATTTTTGAACCTTTGAGACGTCAAGATTTCGGGCCCATAAATCAATGACGCTTGTAGCGCTTATCCCGCTATAATCTTAACCATTGTTTTACTTTTAATATGTCATCACATGCGAACTCTGTTCCTATATCTATTGATATCGATATTCACGTTGCCCTTGTCCGCTCAATGGACAGCACTAGATACGGCTTTGGTCCCAACAAACTACCACTCCAATCACATAAAGATTGCAGCTGATGGTTCGATCTGGGATGTATCTGGGATCAATGCTTTTCCTGCTACTGGTACCAATCCGGTAGTCAACCGTTCTACTGACGGTGGCTTAACTTGGACGACTGACACTGTATTATCCATTCCTGATTCTTGGCCTTACTCGATCAGCCCGATTGATAGTATGACGGCTTGGATGGGAGCTAATCAGATGGGTTTATACTTCACTAATGATGGAGGTCTGAGTTGGAACAAGGACACCTCTTTTAGTTTTGCAGCCCCTATAGTTCACTTTTTTGACAGTAATAACGGCTGGGCATTTACTTATGATACCACCACTTTTAT
>JBCAWW010000489.1:0-4801 GCA_038534415.1 Bacteroidota bacterium
GTTTTCCGTCTTCCGGCGTTCATAATGCGTTTGGGGATGGCCGTATTTATAGGCGATGCTCATTTTAGTGTGCTGCTCGCTGTATTGGATATGGGTTCGGAAATCTAGACTTGAATCCATTTTAGATAAGTAACTGATTTCGCTTAGATAGCCTTGTTTGTCAAAAGCTTTTGTCATGATAAAAGCATTCTGATGCTTTTCGTATTGGGTGACTTTTTGGAGTTGGCCGGCTTCGCCGAACGCGTATTTCCGGTATTGGTAATTGTGCCGCGAATTTGTACTATCGCCTTGCATCCAAAATATCAGTCTGCCTCTCTGGTCAAACTGATAAAGCATATTGAAATAAGGTTCTGGCTCAGTTCCGGGAGAGAAGGTCGAGACCTTCATGCTAGCTACTGTACTCCCTAAATCCCAATCACTCAGTTCGTATTGGTTGTGTTTGGCTAAGATGGAAGCATGATAGCTTTCGTATTGGTCCAGACCTGAGTGTAGGAGATTAAAGGAGCTAAAGAGGAGAAGGGCAAAAAGGCAGAGTAGGGGAGTCGCTTTCATATGGAGATCAATCTGCCCATAGGACAAAAAAACCGATGGATTCCACAAATAGTTGTGAATAGGGGGTTCGTTTATGCTTCCGCTTCGCGGAACGCACTTCTCTTGAGGTCTTTCAGGATGACAATTTGCAAGTTTGGGAGCCTGTTGTAGCCCTATCGGAATCCATGTTATGATGGAAGCATATCCGTTACTATGGGCTTTTCGATTGTGAAGAAGCAAACCACGCAGTCAGAATCCTTGTTGTGATGGAAGCATATGCGTGCCCCGTTCGCTAATTAGTGGACCGATATTCTGTGTTTTTGGAAACCGTTTTCGCTGAAAGAAAGTACGTTTTTGCTCCCTCAAAATAGTCGTTCTTTTGCTTCAGGATGTTGGAATATCCAATAATTTTGAATAAGCGTTCAATATTTTAAAAACACTTATAGCTATCCTTTATTGACTAGTCAATAAATTAATTTATCGTTCTCACTGGCTAATTCCAAATCTAGCGTTCCGCGCAGCGAGCTGTATCAACCCAGCGATTTTACTTTTGCATTATGACTACCCTTCTAGGCCTAAAAGCTTGAGCCCTTTTACTTTTGCAAAATGTTTGTCAAAGCTAAAGACGGCCAGATTGAGTTGTCTCGCCATAGCCGCAATCCACATATCATTGGTGGGAATAGGCGTGCCATTTTGCCTCAACTCTTGATATATCTCTGCATAGGAGGCCGCAGTTTGAGCGTTGATCGTCAAAAAAAGCACCTGAGGCTCTTGCAAGAACAGACGCAATTCTTCTTGGTTGGCTTTTTCACGATTTCCGAGTTTGAAACCCGCTAATAACTCGCCCAATACAATCGGACAAAGGATGATACCTTTCTAGGCGCTGTATAATACTCAGAGCTTGGGCGTTGCCTCTTTTAAAGGCCGCATAAGCATTGGTATCAAGCACTGCTGATCTGCTTATTGCCAAAGCTCTGGATCTATTTGGTTGAAGTATGACGTATGCTGCTCAAAGGTTTGGGACTCTGCTTCGGTCCATTTGCCTGCAAGTTGGGCGAGCCCCGCAGTAGAATTGGGTTTTTCTGTTTTGACGCCTAAAAACTGTTGTAAGGCAGTAAGTACCAAATCAGATACTTTGACCCCTCTATGAAGGGCCTCGATTTCTAGTCTTCGCCAGAGAGTCGGATCAATTTGAGGAATTTCAATTTTCATAATTGACGCCTGATAATTTAAGAGAGCTGTATTTCAATATACGCTTTATTCTCCAAATAGATATTGCTGATTGGCCGCAAATAAGTCTTGTAATCCATGTTGTGATGGAGGCATATGCGTGCCCCGTTTGCTAATTAGTGGACCGATATTCTGTATTTTTGGAAACCATTTTCGCTGAAAAAAAGTGCGTTTTTGCTCCCTCTAAACAGCTATTATTTTTTTGTAAAATTGAAAATATCACCCTGAAGTCAATTTGCCGCTCCATTGTACCATCCTAAAAATATTCAGCAACACTCTCTTTCCCGCTCTCAACCAAAGTGCTTACTTGCTGCTGGGAGAGTCTTTTGATCTTCGGACCGATGTCTTTGCATGAGACTAGGATGGTGCGTTCCCAGTCTTCGGGCTGCATTTGGGCACGATTGAGGTTTTCGAGCGCAAAGACATAAAAGGCCTCGATATAAGATTTGAAGCTGTCGATTTCGCGTGGACTGAGGCCTTGCTGCTGATTGTCGTATTGGATTTGCTCGTCATCGTCGATTTTGATACCCAGCGTCTCTGGATTGGGGATGCGTTTGCTTTGGCCGTCTTCGACGAACGTACTGTCAAAGATTTGGATGGGATAATTGCCGATGATGCCGCCGTCTACGATGATGTCTAAGTTTTTGCCATCCTGAGGTTTGTCATAGAGATTGCCTGCTTCGTCTATGAAGATCGCTTCAAAATACAGCGGGATGGACAGCGAAATTCGCACCGCGTCCTTGATCTTCATATCAGGATATTGCTCCCGTGAAAAGACCATCATCGTCTGTTGGGTCAGATTGGTGCCAACCGTATAAAGATCCTTGCCCCGCCACTCGTACAGCTCCCTAAAAGTAAGATCGGCATTGCCACTTTTCGCTTCGATGATCTCCCCCAGCCAGCGCACAAACTTATCGCCCTTATACCAGCCGTAGCGGTTTTTCATGCGGCGCATGCCGCCAAAACCCAAGAAGTTGCCGTCATTGAATTTTTGAAACTCTGTCTCTTGCAAGATCGCCCTAATCTCCTCTGCATCATAGCCAAGCGCTAAGGTCATGGCGATTACGGCTCCGGCTGAGGTGCCTCCGTATTTTTCTATGCCTTGCAAAACGCCTGCCTCTTCTAGGCCTTCAACCGCGCCGGTATAGGCAATGCCTCGGATGCCAGCGCCCTCAAAGACGAGGTTTTTGTATGGGTGGTCTTGACTAAAAGTGAATTGAAAAAAGCATGTAAATGCGAGGAGAAGGAATGTTCTCATGAGATTGTGCGAGATGCGGATAAGTGCTATTGCGATTACGCAAAAATAGCTAATCAGGTTGTAGCGAGTGGGAGATCCCGCTTTGCGGGGCAACTGCAGGATTTTGCAAGGCAGACTCCGCACAAAAATGCCAGCCAAATTGGACCCTTATTTTGAGAGAGATGCTAAGTTCGGGACATCTTTGCGATCCCAAATTTTGAAGAGGATGATCCAAGCAAGGATACAAATCCCTACCAAAATCAAGCGTTGGTTTAAAGGCATGTGATTTTGGAGGAAAGTACTAAAGAGCGCGATATTGCCCATACAGTGAAAAGCAGCACAGATCAAGATTGATTTTTTGTGATCTGCCAAACGTCCCATGCCTAAGGCTCCAAAAGCCATCAATCCCAAAAAGAGCAAAGCGTTCCATGAAATGGCAGCACCGACAAAATCCCAATGCCAGACATACCAAATCAAACCGATCAATCCATATTTGAGCCATTCACGCTTAATGGGTAGTGCGTCTTGTAGATAACCACGCCAGCCATATTCCTCCAATAGCGTATAGCCGAGCAATAAGCCTCCCATGAAAAGGCCAAATAGGTTGGCCTGAATCCCGTAATCATTGCTAACCCCAAAGGCGCTCAATAGTCCCACCGGCAAAAGCGCGATCAGTATACTCCATTTACTGCTATGCCCAAAAAAGCTAGTAGGCTCAGGCGAGGGATCCGTTCTGCGCAGCAGTAGGCTAATCAAAAACATACCCAGAGGCGGTAGCCAAGCCAATAATAGCGCCCAATGACCCCAGCCGAGATCAAAGACAAAGTCTAGGGGGCGTTCGACAAAAAAGACGTATGACCAGGCTAATGAGATGAGCAAGAAAAGGCTGATGGGGAGGATACGTTTCATCGTTGATGGATTGAAGGGTGAAGGGGGGAATGTGCGGGCTAGACTAAATAAAGCCAGTCGAGGATGCGGAGAAGATCTAAGCTACGCTGGACAAAAATAGCGTAGGAACAAGCGAGTGAGATTGTTAGGTATAGACTTGTGGGGAGCATAATGTTAGGTGAAATGGTGGTAATAAATGCTGAGATTGATGGTTAGGCTACTTTGGGTTTAGGACTGTAGCGATTTTTCATCACACGGATGATAATGGTGCCGACGATGGTAGGCAGCACCCAAGGAATCACCATCAATTGCTCGCTAAATAAATCGGCCATCATGCTACGGGCGCCAAAGGCAAGAAAAGCAGTATAAGCAGCGATACCCGTACCGATCATGCCGTCTAGATGATCCAACAACCAATTGGCCGAAGCTTGAGCCTTGGCAACTGAAATAAAGGCCGGGCGTGAAGAAATGATGCCGATGATGCCAAAGATGAGTAATAAGATTGCCGCTCCCTGTAGTTGTAATTGGATGCTCCAAATGGTGATGCCTACTGAGCCCAAAAACAAAACCCAACTAAGGGCTCGGCGGATATTGATGATACGCACAGGCACTTCTCGCTTGTATTTGAGGATGGCGATGGCGTACCAAAGTGGGTGAGCCGTGAGCACTGTGATCACCCCAAGAAAGGCGGCCATGATCAGACGATCTCTAAAGATATTGAGGACACATAAGACAGCGGCGCTGCCGACGACTGCCCACATGGCATACACATAAAAGCGCCCTACTTTGGCGTGGAGTCCTTTGCCCTTTTTGACAAACACTGGGATCCAAAATAAGATGAGACTGATCGCGCCAGCGGTGATGTGAAGCCCTAAGAGGATGTTAAATACAGTTTCCATTGTGATTGATTTTGAA
>JBCAWW010000490.1:0-4799 GCA_038534415.1 Bacteroidota bacterium
CTTTTAAGAGATCGAGGCAGCCGCTGACTATATCGAATCCTTCCTTAGCGCTCCTGATAGATGGCAAAATCTATCTTCTCATACACGCAGGGTCTATTTTGATCATTATTCCTTAGAAAAGAGTAGCCAGAGATGGGCACAATTATTGCGTCTATCTAAACAAACAATAACTGTCTAATGTCAGCAATTCTCATTACAGGAGGGACCGGCTATATCGGCTCTCATACCGCAATCGAGCTCTTAAAAGGTGGCCGCTATGAGGTCATTTCCATTGATAACCATGTCAACTCTTCTGCCCGTACCGTAGACCGCGTAGAGGAAATCACTGGCAAGCGCATGCTAAACTACGCCATTGATGCTACGGATCGTACCGCTGTAGAAAAAGTATTCGAAGATCATCCTAATATCGTTGGGGTGATTCACTTCGCGGCCCTAAAGGCTGTAGGTGAATCGGTAGACAAACCACTAGAATATTACGGGAACAATTTTGGTTCTTTAATCAATCTCCTACATTGCTGCGAAAAGTATAATGTAAATTCATTTATCTTTTCCTCTTCCTGCTCTGTCTATGGCAATATTGATCAGCTCCCCGTTACGGAAGCCAGTCCAGTTGCTGAGACAGAATCACCTTACGCTCACACCAAATTGGTTGGAGAACGTATCATCAAGGATTTCATTCATGCCTCTGAAAAGGTCAATGCCATCGCATTGCGCTATTTCAACCCTGTAGGTGGTGATGAAAGTGGACTAAACGGAGAAGATCCAGTCAATCGTCCTAGCAACCTTGTCCCTGTTATTACGATGGTAGCAGCTGGCCTAATCCCCAAACTGACGGTATTTGGTGGAGACTACGATACCCGTGATGGCTCTTGTATTAGAGACTATATTCACGTTACAGATATCGCACAGGCGCACATCAAAGCCATTGATTTCTTGGTTGAAGAACGCAACGAGCAACAGTATGATCTCTTTAACCTTGGTTCTGGCAATGGGGTAACTGTTTTTGAAGCCATCAATGCTTTTGAACGGATCACTGGCCAGGCCCTTAACTATGAAGTCGGTCCACGCCGTGATGGAGATGTGGTGGCGATATATTCTGATTCAAGCAAAGCAAAAGAGCAGCTGGGTTGGGAAGCCAAACTAGGCATTGACGAGATGATGGCTTCTGCTTGGAAATGGCAGGAGTATCTGATGGTTGACGCAAAATAAAAGCGCCTCCTAAAAAATATAAGAGCGACCTTCAATTGAAGGCCGCTCTTTTTTTATGCTTTCAAAACATTAAGGGATGTCAATAAAAATCACGTAGGTACGAGCAAAAGTTGTATTGGCAGGATGGGTTAAAACGTTGATTAATACGGGACTAACGTCAGCACTTGCGCCTTGAAAGATCACATTCCCATCAAGATTGATATCGGCATCTAAGTAACCTCTCACCACATAGTTGCGGGCAAAAGAGGCATTAGCCGGATGAGTCAGCACCTCAAAAAACACCATAGAGGGATCATTTAGGGCTCCCTGAAAGATCACCTGTTCGTCCCCATTCGCATCACCCGCCCAAAGTCCATAAATACCCGCTGCGAGTTGTTTTTGGGCATTGCTACCTGCTGTAAGGTCCGAAGTAAAATCAAAGTTTACCGTAGTTTCATTCAGGCTGTGACTTGTAGCACTCATAAGAGCTACGTGATTACGATGGTCAATCCCAACAAAATAATCTCCCGGCATTGTAGGGATCAACAGTTGCTTGCTTTCATCTAAGCCCACGACATCTCCATCTCGTTGCAGCAAGGCTGGTTCTTGGAGGATCAAAGAGGTGTCTATCGCACTAAAAATATTCACCAACACCCAATCTACAATGGAGCTATCCCCAGTTGTCTGCAATACGTTATTGTCCAATTTATGAGTCCCAAAATAGGGATCAGTTTCGGGAATGAGATTTTGCACCCTGAGATCGTCTCGCATTTGTTGCGTAGCAGCTTCCCATGGACCGGCCAAGATTGCCTCAACCTCCAACAATACATAGTCTTGCACGCCAAGGCTAATAAAGGCCCCATGCTCAAGATCAAGCTCAAAGCTGTAGTCCTCTCCGAGGATAGGCGCTACAATTTTAGCATTAGAAAAATCACCATCCTCATCAATCAATAACGCAAAAGCTCTAGGATCAATTTCTTCCCAACCGAGCCCCGTCAAATCGAAGCTTAGCTTAACCATACCTGTTTCATGAGTTTCAGCAAAATGCCATACCCGATTCATCCGATAAGCAAGCTCATCAGGCACATTCAACACAGAATCATTTGCCAAGGTACTCCCTTCATCATTGCCCCAAACCAAAAAATCTTCATGCTGTAAAAGTGCTTGTGCCTCAACGGTAAGTATATCCAGTATCCCTCGACTTTTGCTTTGGTTTAAGCACTGTCGAATATCTCTGCCAATACCAGCTAAGTCAGCTGCATAAGTCTTAAATGGATAATATTTATGAGAATGGGGCGCTACATTAATACCGTATTTGATATTGAGATAGGTATGCACTGCCTGTATTTCGTGATACCCCATGATATCTTCAAAAATCAAAAGCTCCGCCAAGTCCCCTTTCCAGTGGTTAGAGGTTTGATTATCGTTGCCCTGCCCATCAAACTCTTGGCCGATAGAAACTCTATCAACATCGTTTACCGTAGGCCAAGTCCACATTTCGCCGGGTTCCCCGTTTACGTAGCCTTGGATTTCGGTTTCAGCATCATGTACCGTGAAGGCAGTGATCGTAGCTTTATCGATATAGCTACCTGAGCGGATCGAAACGGCATCATCATCGTAAATGAGTTCTCCGTTTGGCCGGTGGCCCATTTTGATCCGGTTTGAGCCTCCTTTGTGAGTGGAGAGATAATAACCATCGTCGGTGTCAGCCTTTGGTACAAATACCGCAAATACCGTTGAGTTAGTCGCCAAGGTACTCGAAAGCGCATTTACCTTCATCCAATCCTGTGTCCCATCAAAACGTATGACTCCATGTCCATTTATTTGATCGCCATAATATTGTGGCTGATCGTTTGTATCACTTTGACTTGCATCATTGTCATAAGGCGAGCTATCAAGCCAAGTAGCAACATTTGTACCATCAGCTAGGCCTTGGTTAGCTTGCAGCCATAGTCTGGCAATCGCTTTTCCGTCTCCGGCTTGGCAAGCCCAAGTATTTGTTTGGCCCGGTGTACCATTTTGATCAACTGCCGCCCAATAAGCTCCATCCGCATTATCGACGCCTTGCTGATAAAGACCAATGATTGGATCATGCAATTCATTTTCTGGCCAAGGATATTTGTCATTATACCTTAAAGAATCGATCAGGCAACGACTTGCAGCATAGAGCAGCAAGCGTTCGCCGCCATTATCAAATTTTATCCCTAAAGGTCCCAAGATAGGCGTTCCCACAGGGATCTCTGGATAATAAGTCTGCAAAGCCACTGGGTCCTCAGCCAATATTAGGAATCCTCCTGCTGAGATAGACGTTCCCGGAGGGAATACAAAAACAGAGTCCTCATCTATCAACATCCAATCACTCATATCGAGGTTTTGACTAGAAGGGTTGTAGATTTCGAGCCAATTGCCTGAAGGGAAGCTAGGATGTTCGTTGTATGCGATTTCGTTGATTAGAGGGAGTTCTCCTTCGGAGAACGCTTGGAAGGCTGAACATGGATCAGGAATATTATTTGCTGCTCCAGGCGTACCCAATGCTGCTCCCCCCCAGTCAGAAGAGGCCCAACTTCCAGCCAAGGCGTTGTCAAGATCAGCAGCAATCAGTGCCATCGTAGGTCCCTGACCATCAGGCTCTAAAGGCCAAGGATAAGAATCATTGTATTTAAGGCCATCCACCCAGCAGCGGTCCTCATTTAAGAGGGCTACCCACTCACCATCCCCACTCAGCCCAAAGGCAAAATCTCCGACCACGACGACATTGTTGGGCAGCGTACTTCCATACTTAGTAAAAAACGAATACTGCTCTTGCACGATCACAATATATCCTCCGGCCGAGATCAAAGTCCCATTAGGAATACGAAAGTAGTTTTGACTGTCATGCAACTCCCAGCCACTGAGGTCTACATCAAAACTATTAGGATTGAATAGTTCGACCCAGTCCTTGGTGTCGTAGGCAGAATTGGGCCTATATGCCAACTCGTTTATGATGATATCGGGAGTAGTCGTTTCACATAAAAACTCATTAACTGCCCCAGGAGTACCGCTATAATTGCCCGAAGAAAGCCAGTTTGAAGCTTGGCTAGGATCTAGGGTATCACTTTGGATCATAAGACTAAAGCCATCACCATCAGCAGCTTCTGGCCAAGGCTCATTATTGTCATAGACTATAGCACTGACCGGACAGGCGCTACTATTGAAGAGGGCAATTTGCTCTCCTTTGCCACTTAACCCGAGGCCTGCAAGACTAATGACTTCAGTAATATCAGGGTGAACGTAAAGAAAGTCTTCCAAACTATCTGCAAGGATCAGATAACTATTGGCCGAGATAATCGTTCCCGGAGGGAGAATATAAGTACTATCCTCATCTCGTAACTCCCAAGCAGAAATATCGATTGCCTGGTTGCTACGATTGTATAATTCTACCCAATCCTGTGCGTCTAGACCATCCAGCTTGAAGCCATAATTGTACATGACTTCATTGATGATAATATCTGCGTTGGTGCCGCTACAGTTGATAGAATTTTCTTGCCTAGGCGTACCGCATATATTGGTATTAGTGGCCCAGTTGGCAGCTACTTTATTGTCAAGACTAGAAGAGACCAATTCTAATGAGG
>JBCAWW010000491.1:0-4798 GCA_038534415.1 Bacteroidota bacterium
ACCGCTAGCGCGGAACGCTTAACTCCCGTCTACATGAGCACAGATACTGGAGTAGCTTTAACTGACTATCCTTTGATACATTATCCGGTCAGAGGCGCGAAAAAATATCTATCAGGGGGGGGCGATTTGAGTGGCACAGCATATGATTATTATAGATTTTGCCTCATGATGCTCAATGGAGGCAGCTTGGATGGCAAACAGATTGTCAAGCCCGAAACGATTGCGCTAATGACACAAGATCATCTCGGTGATGGTAGCATGGGCCTAGGCTTTGGGATCCAAACTCAAGATAATCCCGATAATCCTCGCTCGATTGGGAGCTATAGTTGGGGTGGATTTTTTGCGACTACTTTTTGGGTAGATCCCGAGAAAGAGCTAATTGCCATCCTATTGCTGCAAGTTTATCCTTTTGAGCATTGGGAAATTCAAAATCGCTTTGAACAAATCATCTACAATCAGCTTTAGCCTCTATAGACCGATCCTTATCCGATGAAAAAAATACTTACCTACAAAGGAGCCGTAATGACCTGGGAAAGTGATTCCAATGGCCATATGAACGTCATGTACTACATCAATAAGTTCGAACATGCAGGGCGTAATTTCGAAATGGAACTCAAACTAGGTACTGCCGATGACCGAGAAAAAGTAGGGATGGTAGTGCTCGAGCAGCAGGTGAAATATCTCAAAGAAGTCTTTGAAAATGATTTGCTCTACATCGAATCTAGTCTTCTGACCGTAGGCAACAAAGCCTTCACCTTATTTCACGAAATGTACAACGCGCGCTCCAAAGAGCTCGTTTGCACCATGCGGATTGTTTTGGTCCTTTTTGACAAAATCAATCGCAAAGCATTGCCGCTTCCCCCGGAGAGAAAAGCGGCAATGCAAGCTCATTTAGAGGCCTAGTTTATTTGAGGGCGACTTGCTGTGTCGTCCGTAGATAAGCGACCAAATCAATGATTTCTTTTTCGGTCAAGTTTTGAAATAAACCCTCCGGCATTATTGATTTGGGAGATACTTCTTTAGACAATATCTCTGATTTGCGTAGCTGTATATCTGCTTGGCCTGCTAGACGCATTGTAAGCTGTTGATCGTTTTCGGCAATGACATTGCCACTATACGTTCGGCCTCCTTGGGTCGTGATCACCACCATACGATAGTCGTCCTGTATTTCACTACTCGGCTCAATCACATTGCTAAGCAGGTATGAGAGATTGGCACGATTGGAACCCGTCAGTTCTGGCCCTAAATTTCCGCCTTCTCCATACATTTTATGACAGGCATAACAGCTCCGTTGATAGACCAGCCGACCCTGCTGTGGATCTGCTTGAGAGAGAGCGTTCTCGGAGAGAAGACGTTGATATTTTTTGTACTGCGCCTCTTTGTCAGAAGCCATTTGATCTATCGGACCCCAAATCTCTACAAATCCATTGCCCACCACTCGCCTTAGTTGAATGGCGATATAAGGCGGGATATCTGCTTTGGGGATATGTTCCTTTTTTATGGATTCACTCAGCAGCCAGCCGTAGCTAGATCTAGAAGCCAAAGACTGTATCGCGGCTTGTTTTTCGGCAAGCTCAAATTCGTCATAGCGTTTCAATAGTTCAAAGCCAAGTTCCTTATCATCATAATTGGCGACTGCTTGTATCGCACTCAAACGAAATGCATCCTGATCCATTAAAGAAGTCAACTCGACTTTCAGCTCTTTTCTTTTTTGCTGCGCTAAACTTCTAATGGCTCGATTTCTACTTTCACTACTTTGTTGCGGGTCCTTGAGGATCGCCAGCATTTCTTGGGCTGCTTCCTGATTACCAAAGTATTGTGAGATTTGTAGAGCCGTTTCGGCTAGGCTTTCTTTGCGTTTTAGTTTGGGATAGAGTGCCGCCCAAGCCTGGGGTTCTTTGACTCCTGTTTTGCCCTCAAGTCCTGCGAGCATGCCCAAGAGTAAATCTGTTTGATTGGACGGATTTTGAGCAATGGCCTGAGCCAATAATTCTGTTTCCTCCGCATCTACCAATCTACGTGCTAGGTGTTGGCTAAACATGCTTTGTTTGCTGCCTTTGGCCATCGCTAAGGCTTGCTCGGGATTGGCTGCGACTACTTCTTCCATCGCAAACCAAAGCATCAAGGGTATATTAGGATCCTCTGCATCATCTTCCCACTTGAGCAAGTTTTTGGCTATCGCCCAACGCTCCTTCGCTTCCAATCTTTGTAATGCTGCCGTCAAATAAAGTCTTACCACGGGGGAATTGTCTCCAGCCGCCATTTCTGCCAATCTATTGAGTACGGCTGCACTCTCTTTGCCCGTTTCGCAAAGGAGTTGTATGGCCCAAGCTCTTATGTAAGCTGCTTTGTCTTGGCTGAGTGGGAGGAGTTCCGCTTCGCGGAACGCTCCGACCTGATGAAGTGCCCACATGGCTCTTAAACGCTGATCTTCCTCATTTTCGGGACTCAACAATTGCCGAAGCTGATCCAGTGCCTCAGTATCAATTTGACCTTTGGCGGCGCGTTTTTGCAGGACACCTCTTGCCCGGCGCGCATGCCAATCACTCGGACTGCTTTGTAAGTCAGCCAATTGACGATCCGTCAATTGATTAAGGTCCTCGTATCTACCGGCCCAGTTTTCCGCCTGAGATTCTTCGGGCATGATGCGATACACTCTGCCAGTCTCTTTATGGATCACTTGCTTACCACAAATATCTGCATCATGCCAATCCAGTACATACAGTCCACCTTCAGGACCGACTTCCATACTAAAGCCTACCCATTGAGCATTATTTGCAAGCATAAAATCCTCTCCATGACTAGCCGTAAAACTTGAGCCATTGGGAGTCAATATATCAGAAAGTACCGCATGCTCATGGATATTGGCCATAAAAATGCGACCCTTTTGGTCCGCTGGAAATGCATCCGACTGATAAATCCGAGCACCGCCATGAGCCGATCTATGCCGATGGTCTACGATGGTCTGAATATCTTGGTAGACATAAGGATTGAAATGCTGACCGCCTTGTCTTTGGTAGATCCCACCGGGCACGATGTGAAACAAATGCGGGATCACGCAGGCTGAGATAAACAACTGACCCTTGGCATCATAATCTATACCCCAAGGATTACTAAAGCCATGGGCGACCACTTCAAATTCATGTCGAGTAGGATGGTAACGCCAAACCCCGCCATTGATGTCTACTCCCTCGGCTTCTAGCAATTTTTCGGGAAAGCTTTCCCCTGCTTTATATAGTCGGCCTTTGCCTTGTGGTTTTCTGATTTTGGAAGGGGTGGCAAAACCTTCCAATCCGTAAAGCCATCCATCCGGTCCCCAGTGCAAACTATTGATGGTCTCATGCCGATCTCTGATTCCCCAGCCTGTGAGCAATACTTCTACATCTTCCAGACTCGCTTGATCATCCCCATCTGCATCGTCCACAAAAAGTAAATTGGGTGGAGCGCCTAAGTATAAGCCATCAAAGCCTACTGCAATGGCAGACGGGAAAGGGATCCCTTCCAAAAACACGCTTTGCTTATCGGCAATGCCATCATGGTCGGTATCTTCTAAGATCAAAATCCGACTGTCTCCCGAATTGGCAAAGCCGCTCCCACGGGATTCATAATCACGATTTTCGGCTATCCACATCCGACCCTTATCGTCCCAACAAAAAGCCATCGGTTGGGTAATCATCGGTTCGCTCGCAAAAGAATTTACCTTATAGCCTTCGGCTACGGTCATCTCCGCTACGGCTTCCTTAGGTCCTAAAAACTTTGAATTGAGGGCTTCTTCTTGGGCAATGCCCCATAGCGAGGCGATATTATACATGCCTTTGTCACCAGCAAAATCTCCCCAAAGTTCATTCATCTCGATATCGTTGAGCGTGCCCGAATAGGCGACCAACTGATGCCGAAAGCTGGTGGTCTCACCGGCTTTGATGTGCCAATCTCCTGCTTTCGCCCGTATCGGCCCAACCCCTAACTGCCCATCTACTCGCCAATGCTGTGGGAATCCTTCATTATCAGGATGATCAAATATGGCGATGTGTCCCCATTCGTCGAGCCCTTCTATTTCCATGCCCACGTCTACCCACATAGCACGCTGTCCTTCTGCTCTTTCGTTGCGTTGCCGGGCTGCATTTACGGCTTCTCCCTTGATTCCTTCCTGCCATGGCATCCGTAGGAACATACCCCCATAATCAAATTCGTTAATCGTAATATCCGCTAGGGCTTTGCCTTGCCAGTCTAAGCCAAGCAAATACTGATCTCCTTTGGCTGTAAAGGTCCAAGTCTGGGTCTCTTCCAAAATTGGCTCTCCCGCTTCATCAAGCATATGGTAGATAGTTTGCCAGCGGACTTCTTCTCCTTGGCTGATCAGCACTTTCATAGATAGCCGCTGCCAATATCCACCATCTGGGTGGTGAAAATAATCTCTGCCGATACCAGCTTTTATGTGCTCTGGTTTATCCTTGCGATAAAACCAGTGCTTGAGACTATCTGCTTCTATCCCTTGTCCATTTACTCGGGTAAACCCCCAATAAAGACCCGTTTGATGCCTGTGATGATCTGGGCTGTATTGGGTAAGTGCAACCTCCGAGTTTGGAGCCATGATAGGATGGAGATAGGGACGGTGATCTTCCCTAGCGTGTTGAGTGATTAGGGCTTTTTCTCCGCCTTGCGGAACGATTTCAATAATGTCTCCGACCAATCTGGCCTCAAATGAAGACTTAGTTTTGTGGTCAGAATCGCTTGGCTTGTCAAGTCCAGACAAGCGATTCTGGCCTCAAATGAAGACTTAGTTTTGTGGTCAGAATCG
>JBCAWW010000492.1:0-4798 GCA_038534415.1 Bacteroidota bacterium
TCCACAAACAAAGTAAAAAAATAGCCTGAATATCCACGGCGCTATTAATTGATTGTTGCTCTACTTTGTCAAGTTTTTTTTGAGTGTAGGCAATTCTATGACATTTTGTGGTTTTTCCGCTTCGCAGAACGCTTCTAAGGTTCCGCGAAGCGGCTTTCTTCCCATCTCTCTTATCCCAAATAACGCTCCCGAAAGGCGTTCATCATATGCACATTGATGTCCCATTGGTCGGCGAGTGGTTGTTGGGTATAGGGTACTGTGGGCAAGTAATTAGGAGGCCCAAATTCAGTCAATACCGTCAGGTTTTGCCCTGCTTGGTTTTTGTGTGCGACGACCTCATCCCACCAAGCAAAATGTGCTTTCACTGCCTTGGCCCATTCGGGGGCTCGGGGATCTGTAACTTGAGGGCCTTCTTGATGACCGATACGAGAATGGATGTGATCTGTCCGGCTGAGGGCGAGTGTTACGCTATCTGCCTGGTTTTCAAGCAATGACTCATGCACATTGGTCCAATGCGAAATATCTAGCGTAAGACGAAGCTCCGGAATCTCTTCCAAAAACTGTCGGCAAATGTGAGCCGCAAAAAGTATCCGCCCGCGATGGGTTTCATGATAAATAGGTACGCCGCTACTTTTGGAGAGTTCGTTGGCGTAGCGGATGATCTGAGCGTTCTCCGAAAAGGAGAAATAATCACGCCCCGAATGACAATTGACATATAAAGGCTGCTGCTCAACAGCGGTATTGAGGGCCCTTTTAAAGCGTTCAAAATGGCTTTTAAATTCGTTTTCGCTCACACCTGCGAGCAAGCCAAAGGAGAGATCGTATTCCTTAAGGGCTGCAAATAAGTTTTCTCTTCTTGGACCTACTCCCGGCAACCAGGCTTCTAGTCCGTCGTATCCTGCTTTTTTTGCTGCTGCGCAGAATGCATCCCAATTTCCCTTAAAGCCCCAATTGGTCGCCATCACCGTCAGGCTAAATTGATCGTTTGTTTGGAAGCTCGGCGCGGCCAAACCCTCCATACCCAATGCGGCTAAGCTCCCAACGGAAAGCAAACTTTTGTTCATAAAACTCCTGCGATTCATAGTATTGATCCTTTGTTCAATAAGATAGCAAACGCAAGGCATTTAGCACGACTAAGAGGGTCGATCCCTCATGCAAGATCACGGCAGGGCCCATACTAGCGATACCAAGCATGGTGAGGGGGACTAAAATCGCAATCATCCCAAGACTGATGATAAGGTTTTGCCGGATGATTTTTTTGCTCATTCGACTCAGGCCGATTGCAAAGGGGAGTTTGAGGAGATTGTCACCCATGAGGGCAATGTCTGCGGTTTCGAGGGCTACGTCTGAACCTGCTGCCCCCATAGCGATACTGACATCACTTGCCGCCATAGCGGGAGCGTCATTGACTCCATCTCCGATCATTGCTATGCTGGTATTTTGGTCTTTGATGTATTGGATTGCATCGAGCTTGTCTTGAGGGAGCAGGCTGCCTCTGACTTCGCTGAGCCCAATTTGCTGGCCGATAGCCTCGGCGACTTGTTGATTGTCGCCCGTTAGCATGATGATGCGTTTGATCCCTAGCTTATACAGGCTTTGGAGGGCTTCTTTGGCCGCCGGACGGGGCAGGTCCATAAGTCCTAAAATGCCAAGGTAGCGTTCGCCATGGCGGATAATCATACTGGTATTGCCCTGTGCCTCACACTGATGCAAGAGGGTAGATAGGGATTGAGGCAAGCTTTGACCCAGATGTTCTTCAAAGAGCCCTTTATTACCAATCCACACTTCTTTTTGTTGGATGACGGCTTTTAGGCCTCGTCCCGTGATGGATTCTAGATTTTCTACTGCTAAATCTTCGGCCTGGGGGATCAGGGCTTGTGCTCCCTGGACTACGGCATTGGCGAGGGGATGATCACTGAGCTTCTCTAGGGCGATGGCAATTTGTAGTAGCTCTTTTTGGGTCCCTTCGTGAACGATTATCTCATTTAGTTTGGGTTTGCCCTCAGTAAGGGTGCCCGTTTTGTCCATTGCCAATACGCTGAGATTGCCCAACTCCTCTAGAGGTCGCCCTCCCTTGATCAAAACCCCAGCCCGAGCTGCTCGACCCACTCCGCTGAGGACCGCGCTAGGAGTCGAAATCGCCAAGGCACAGGGACTTGCGGCTACGAGCACTGCCATGGCTCGATAAAAACTATCCCTGAAAGGCTCATCAATCACCAGAAAAGCAAAATTGAGGAGGAAGACCAAAAGGAGGATGATGGGTACGTAGTATTTCTCGATCTGATCGGTAAGGTGCTGAGTGGGGGATTTTTGTTTTTCTGCCTCCCGGACGAGTTCGATCAATTTGGCAAGGGTGGAATCCTTGGCTTTGCGTTGGACGAGTACTTCGAGAGGGGCTTTGCCATTGAGGGTTCCGGCAAATACCCGATGGCTGGCACTCAATTGCTCGAGACTAGGTATTTGGCTGAGCGTTCCCCGCCAGGGGTTCTTACCTACTGGAATACTCTCACCTGTAATGGCCGCTTGATTGACGCTGCTTTGCCCTTTGACGACGATACCATCGGCTGGGATCATACTATTGGGCTTGATCAAAATTCTGTCCAATAGAGCTAAGTCTTCAACTGAGACTTCTCGCTGCGTCTCTGCCAAAATCGCGGTATTGGGACTTAGCTCAGCTAAAGCGGCGATAGACTTGCGGGCTTTGCCCATCGCATAATGCTCAAGCCCATGGCCAAGGCTAAACAAAAATAGCAGTAGGGCTCCTTCGGCCCATTCACCTAAGATGCCAGCGCCTATTGCGGCGAGCAGCATCAAGAAATCTATGTCAAACTTTCCTTTTTTAAGTGAGTCCCAAGCATCAAAAAGGGTGAAAAAACCACCAAATAGGTAGGCGATAAGATAAAGACCCAAGACAATCAGAATGGGAGTTGCCGCGAGGAAGGATAAGCCAAAGCCAAAGGCTAAGGCAAGGCCGCAAATAGCAGCAAACCAGAGCTCTGTACGTGTATTGAAGAGACGCTGCCAATGCTTATTGAGGGTATGTGAATGGACGGTACTCAAAATGAAAACTGCCTTTGGTTTACTATAATTTAGCAAATCCAAAGGCAACCATTAGATTAAAAAACTCATCCAGAGTCATTCAAAAAACTTACTGATGCTAGTTACTGACAGGCAGTCTTTAAGCCTGCAATTCCTTATTGCTAATGGGACCCCCAGCGAGGATCTCTGCATTTGCGTATTCAGTAAACTGCTTGAAGTTTTCTTCAAAAGTATTGGCCAAAAACTTTGCTTTTGTATCATAGGCTAGTGGATCAGCCCAAGTGTTTCTGGCATTCAGGATTTGACTTTGCACTTCTGGACATTCAGTCGGAATTGACAGCCCAAAGATGGGATCGGTTTCAAATACCACTTCATCGAGTTGCCCCTTGAGTGCAGCCCGGATCATCGCTCTGGTATACTTGAGCTTAATTCTGTTACCTATTCCATAAGGGCCACCCGTCCAGCCAGTATTGACCAACCAAACATTGGTATTGTGTGCACTCATCTTTTCACCTAGGAGTTCGGCATAACGGGTGGGGTGTAGAGGCATAAACGGCGCGCCAAAACAAGCTGAAAATACTGCCTCTGGATCCGTAACCCCTTCCTCTGTACCTGCTACTTTGGCGGTATAGCCTGAAATGAAGTGATACATCGCCTGACCTTTGGTGAGCTTGGAGATTGGCGGCAATACGCCATACGCATCACACGTCAAGAAGAAGATGTTTTTTGGGTGTCCGCCAACCGAAGGTTCAACGGCATTAGGGATATGATAAATAGGGTAAGATACTCGGGTATTTTGCGTAACATCGACATTGTCATAGTCTACTGTACTACTTCCAGGGAAGAAGCGAGTATTTTCTAGTATAGCACCAAACTTGATCGCACGATAAATCTCGGGTTCATTTTCCTCTTTGAGGTTGATCACTTTTGCATAGCAACCCCCTTCAAAATTAAAGACTCCTTCATCAGTCCAAGCGTGTTCGTCATCCCCAATAAGTGCTCTGTCGCCATCGGCAGATAAGGTGGTTTTTCCCGTCCCAGAAAGTCCAAAGAAGATCGCACTATCTCCTTTTTCTCCAATATTGGCGCTACAATGCATAGACAATACGTCTTTGCGCTCTGGCAGAAGGAAATTCAATACGCTAAATACGCCTTTTTTGGTTTCTCCCGTATAACCGGTGCCTCCTACCAAAATGATTTTTTTGCTAAAGTTGATAATCGCAAAGTTTTCAGAACGAGTACCGTCTACTTTAGGGTCCGCTTTAAATTCGGGTAGCGCAATGATGCGAAAGTCAGGTTCGAATCCTTCGAGTTCTTCGGACGCTGGCCGCAAAAACATATTGTAGCAAAACAAATTGTGAATGGCCTGAGTGTCGATGATCCGCACTTTGAGGCGATATCGTGGGTCTGCCCCTGCATAAGCATCACGAACGTATAACTTACGATGAGCAAGACTCTTGAGCATCTTTTGGTAAAGACCATCAAAAGCTTCTTGTGAGATAGATTTGTTGATATCTCCCCACCATACACTTTCATGAGTCATACCATCATCAACGATATAACGGTCCTTAGGGGCACGACCGGTAAATTTACCAGTGTCCCACATGATCGCTCCTGTGTCAGTAAGTACGCCTTCTCCATTTCTGATAGCTTCTCCTATCAATTCGGCAGGCGAAAGATTCCACATTAAGCCTTTGGCATTTTGGAGTCCGAGTTCGTCCAATCCTTTAAAGATTGAGTTAAGATGACTGATTTTCAT
>JBCAWW010000493.1:0-4797 GCA_038534415.1 Bacteroidota bacterium
ATTTCGAATAATCAATATGGATCTCGATCAACTCAAATCGCTATGGGAAGCTGAAAATAGCTTTCAATCCTCTACCGGATCAGCTGGCAGAGGGGCGGAGGAGATCCGTAAAATGATCCGAACCAAAAGTCGTACCTATTGGCGCAAGATCCGCCGCAATACCCTGATTGAGATGGCGCTGGTGCTCTTAGCCATGATCGGATTGGTGGTTTTTGCCCGCACGCGCAACGTTTTTATCCTACCCGCGGAGTGGCAAACTTTATGGCTTATGGGAGGCCTTGGCTTGGCGTTTTATGTATTCAAGTTTTTTAGTTTGGGCCAACTCCCTGCTTCCGACCAAGCGATTGAAAGCTTCCTCAAGCAACGGATCAAGCGTCTCAAAGGCTATATGCGCTTATATCGCTTTTTGATCGTGGGGCTGGTGCCGCTTTTGGGAGCTGCTGGAGTACTTTATGGCTTTGTGCGAGAATCAGTCGTCTATGATGGCAATTGGCCCGATATCCCCCAGGCGACTTGGTTTTGGGTCCTCAGTGTGATGCTTGCCTATGCTGGCTTGGCGGCTTGGGGCTCTACACTTTACCTCAAACGACTTTATGGCCAACATCTTGCCGAACTCGAACGCGGCTTGGCTGAGCTAGCCGAAAGCTAAGAGAGAAGCGTTCTGCGCAGCAGCAAAAAGAAAAAAAGATCGCTCATATTTTTGCCTACCGCTACTCGCGGAACGCTTATTTGCAGGCCTCCAAAAGCCTCACAAAACTTTTGTCATAATTATCTCCGCAAAATTGTGACTTTAAATTTTGCTTTGTATCTAAAAACCAACTTCCCTAAGATTTAATTTTCTAACACTTTATTAATAAAAACAATCCACTACTATGGAATGGTTGACAAACCTTGGTTTAGATTTACCTACAGTAATTGACTGGGGTACAAAAATTTTAATGGCCGTTGTGGCCCTGATTATCGGCTTTTGGTTGGTCGGTAAAATCACTGGCCTAGTACGCAATGCTTTGGCTAAGAGAGAGATTGAGCCTTCTCTACAAGGATTTTTGGCTGGTTTAGTCAATATCTTGTTAAAAGCTGCGGTATTTATTTCAGTTGCTTCAATGGTAGGTATCGAGACTACCTCTTTTGTGGCGATGCTTGGTGCTGCTGGTTTGGCCGTTGGTCTTGCTTTGCAAGGTAGCTTAGCCAATTTTGCTGGTGGCGTTTTGATTTTGCTCTTCAAGCCTTTTAAGGTAGGCGATTTGATCGAAGGGCAGGGCCACTTTGGAGTGGTACAAGACATCAACATTTTTGTAACAACCCTTGAAAGCCCAGACAGCAAAAAGATCATTATTCCTAATGGTCCTTTGGCGAATGATAGCATCACCAATCTTTCGGATATCGGTCATCTGAGAGTCGATCTAGTAGCCGGTATCGGTTATGGCGAAGACATCAAGAAGGCCAAAGACGTCATCTTGAAGGTGATGCAAGACGATCCTAAAGTCATGACAAGCCCCGCTCCTTCGGTCAACGTACTTGAATTAGCAGACAGCTCTGTCAACTTAGCGATTCGTCCTTATGCTACAGTTGCTGACTACTGGGATGTCTACTTTGGCATCACTGAAAAGGTGAAACTCGCTTTGAACGAAGCCGGAATTGAAATTCCCTTTCCTCAAACGGTAATGCACCAAGCAGGATAATTGTTGGGTAAAAATGTGGATTGTTGGGTTTCGACTTCAATCATTCATCTATTCAACAAATAAAAAAACGTAATTTCCCCCATGCGCGTACTCAACGCCTTGGGGGAATTTGGTTTTATGCTGTGGCAGGTGCTACAGAATCTTCGTTATGTGTGGCGAGATCGCAAGCGGATTGTCTATCAATTGGATCATGTTGGGGTCAATTCTATCCCTCTGGTGCTATTGATTGGATTGTTTGCGGGTGCAATTATTGCGTGGCAAGCAGCTTATCAATTTCGCGGCATGGTTTCTCTTTCGGTATTGGGAGGGCAGGTATCGCGGGTCGTGATGATGGAAATGGCGCCAGTATTGACTGCTTTGGTGATAGCCGGACGAATTGGCGCTTCTATGACGGCTGAAATCGGTTCCATGAAAATCAGTGAGCAAATCGACGCTTTACGGACGATGTCAATAGATCCAGTGCGCTATATCGTGATGCCGCGCTTTTTGGGCCTAAGTTTGATGATGCCAATATTGACATTTTTTGCCCTTCTGATCGCTGTGATTGGTTCTTGGTTGGTCTCAAATTTCTTTCTGAATATTACACATCAGGTATTTTTTCAATCTGTGAGAGACTTTTTTGCCTTTGGCGATTTGCTCGGAGGATTGATCAAAGGAACGGTTTTTGGGATGTTAATCTCATTGATTGGCTGTTTTAAAGGGCTTCATACTCAGGGCGGTGCGAGAGGTTTAGGGGAGGCGACGATCTCCTCTTTTGTGATTTCTGCGATTGCAATTTTGGGTGGAGACTTCCTTCTTTGGATTATTTTATTCTGAAGGTTGGCGACAGAGGTAGTTTTTTTCTATGTTTGTTGTAAATTGCCTATCGCTCTATAAATTCCAATTCTGTGAAAAAAACACTCCCATATATGATCGGATCAACCCCCTTACGATTGTCGGTCTTGGGTATAATCTTTGTCCTTCTAGGGTCTACTACATTTGTGCAGGCTCAAAGTGGTAAGGCGGACAAAACCCGGAAGAAGGCAGACTATTATTACCAAGAAGACAACTTTGTAGAGGCAGAAAACCTTTACAAGGAGGTACTCAACCAAAATCCAAGCGACTATCAAGCCGCTTACTTGCTAGGCTCTATCAACAGTTATCTGCAAGACTATCGCGAATCTCTACGTTATTTCCGTAAGGCGTCAGAGATCGATCCAGCTCGTAATGATACTGTCTATCTACAGATTGGCCTCGTGTACAAACGTCTCAACGACTACCGCAAGGCTAGAGAATCTCTAGAAGAATTTATGCGTCGCCATCGCACTCGTGATGAGTTGTACGCCCTTGCCGAACTCGAAATCAAAGGCTGTGAGCTTGCAGAAGCCTCACTAGCTACTGAAAGAAAAGAGTATCGTGTGAGTCCAACGACCTTCAATTCCTCTGCGGGCGACATGTTCCCTGCTTACCTTGATCAAAGGCAAGAGGATAAATTTATTGTCTTTACCTCGCATCGAGCGGTAGGCAAAAAGAAAAAGAAGAAACGGATTGACCCCAATACAGGAGAACCCAATAATTCGGATCTCTACGCTGTCGTCATGGAAAACGACAGCACCTTTGGGGCAGAAAGCATTAAGTTGGAAAAAATTGTCAATGACAAAAAGCGTAACAATGGTTCAGCTAGCTTTACGGCTGATGGTTTGACCATGTACTTTACGATTTGTAACACTAAGTCCAACAAAAACGGCTGTAGTATTTTTACTTCTCGCTACAATCCTATCAAAAAGCAATGGGGTAAGCCTCAATTGGTAGAAGGAATTGCTGGCAAGCAAGAAAAGATCATCAATTCTCGTGGTAAGACAAAGCTGCTACCAACCAATGACCGCCAACCGATGGTCTCTCGCGATGGTCGTACTATCTTCTTCGTTTCTGACCGCGATGGCGGTGAAGGAGGATTTGATATCTGGTTTTCTCGTCGATTAGGCACAGGTTGGTCTGACCCGGTAAATGCTGGTGCAAATATCAATACTGCCTTCAATGAGTACACTCCTTTTCTCAATGATGCAGGCACCTTCCTTTATTTCGGCTCTAATGGTCGCGGAGGATTTGGGGGTATTGACCTCTACAAAGCAGAAGGCGCAGTCGGAGATTGGGCTGAAGCCGAAAATATGAAGTCTCCGCTAAATTCTAGCTATGATGATTATGGCGCGATCTTTCTAGATAATGATTCTACTGTAATCTTTACCTCTGACCGCCCAGGCGGTGCTGGTGGAGATGATATTTACTGGGGACGTTATATCCCATTCAATAGAATTAATCTTAATGTCTCAGTCCATGGGGTAGTAAGAGATAAAGTTACGCAGCTGCCAATTCCTTATGCTACTGTTACTTTGTATGAGATCAATGAGGACAATACCTTAACCGAGCTCCAGATCTACGAAACTGGTCAGGATGCTGCTTATGAGTTTCCTTTGACCGTTGATAAAAACTATAAGGTTCTTGGTAATGCTCCTGAATACTTAGCGAATGAGGAAGACTTTAGCACCTTCGAAATCATGGAGGATACTGATCTCGAGAAGAATATTGATATCGAGCTAGATCCAATTGACATCTCAAGAGTATTTACGCTCCAAAATGTCTATTACGATTTTGATGAATATTATCTGCGCGCAGATGCCCTCGAAGAGCTACAAAATCTCCTCAAGATCATGCGTCAGAATCCTAATATCACTATCCTACTAGAAGCTCACACTGACTCTAATGGTTCTGAACCATACAATGTTGAGCTCTCTAACAACCGTGCTCGTGCAGTGATCAAGTACCTCGCTCAAAATGGTATTGATCCCGGTCGTGTCGCTTGGTTGGGCTATGGTGAGTCTCGTCTACTGATCTATCCAGAGATGACAGACGAAGATGAGCAGGCAAACCGCCGTACAGAGTTCCGGATCACTTCGATCAACTTTGGCGACGATAGCTAGACTTATTTAGTGAAAAATATAGCGCGCGGCGATAAAGCATCTGCTTTATCGCCGCGCTTCGTTTAATCCCTGCCTGTATTTTTTGTAGCTTTGCAAACTCAAAAACAAAGCTATATGTCCTCCAACTATTCCCAACGTGGGGTTTCTGCCGGAAAAGA
>JBCAWW010000494.1:0-4795 GCA_038534415.1 Bacteroidota bacterium
CAATATCGTCTCTATACTCTGAGGGCAATTCAATCTTGATAAATTGATTAGGGTCTCCATTTTTGGGATCAAATCCCTGACTATGGTCTAAAATCCCTAAATGTTTGATATGAGAAGGCAGCAAAACCTCTTGGGGAAAGTATAGCTTTAATTCAATTGTGCTTAAGCAAGAAGCCAAAAATAAAGCTAGACTTAAAAACAGCAAGTAATGTCTCTTTTTCATGAAAAATCCATCTAAAGCTTAAGTTAGTAATCTTTGTGTATTTTTCGGCGAGGATATCAATGGGTACATGAATAACAAAAAGGATAAACTGCACGAGCTCATCCAGTCGATGAGTATGTCTGAGAAGCGAGCATTTAAGTTATTTGCCAATCGACATACCATCGGTGATCAAAACAATTACCTGACTTTATTTGAGATGATAGAGCAAATGCCTGTCTTTGATCAGGCTGAGCTCGAGCGTTCGCTGCAGGCGGTGGATATGCCCACTCGCCATATCTCTTCAGACAAAAATTATCTCTACAACCTCATCCTTCGCGGCCTCAGCGTATTTAACAGCAATAAAACCACCAGCCTCAAAGTCAAGGAATTATTGCACCAAGCGGAAATCCTTTACGAAAAAGGCCTTTACGAACAGGTATTAGGCCTACTCAAAAAGGCCAAGAGCAATGCCCTGCGCTACGAACTGTACCCGCTCTTTATCGAAATCTCCTTTTGGGAACGTAAGACCAAGGGAAAACTGGGGGATATCCGGGGCGTCAAACAAGCCCTCGAAGAAGCGATGAACTATATGGCCTTGCTAGACAATATGCAGGCCTATATGAAGCTTTATTATGATATTTCTGATTTGCGCCGTTCGATTAGTAAAGCAAGGAGCCCCAAGACTGAAGAGAAATTAGCGGCCTTTATTCAGCACCCATTTTTGCAGCGAGATGATATCCCGATGTCATTTCAGGCAAAACTCAACTACCGTCGGATCTACGCCATGTATTACTATTTGGTAGACGATGAGGAAAACGAAATGAAGACCAATGAGGCCCTATTGGCATTGATGGACTCGCGTGATGATTATGCGACCGAGTTTCCCGGAGAATACATTACGGTATCGAGCCGCCTCTTGATTTTGAAACGCCATAAGTCAGAGTTGGAGTTTCAAAAGACCTTGGATGATTTCAGGCGCTTCCCCTACGAAAAAATGAAGAAAAAGCGCGCCAGTGTGATCGCGCAAGTAGAGATTGATAGTACGGCAACCGAGATGTCGCGTTTGCTAGAAAGAGGGCGTATCAAAGAGTCGCAGGTGATGCTCAATAGTATGCGAGAGTTGGCTCATAAGTACCGAAGTCGTATGAGCCGCTCCCAAAGGCTTTCTTATCACTATATGTACACTTATTCGTATTTAGCTGCGGGAGAATATCGTACTGCCCTCAAAGAAGTCAATTTCCTGCTCAACGAGTTTGATGCTAGTGTGCGACCTCAGATGTACAGTTTTGCTCGTATGCTCAATATGGTGATCCATGCCGAACTCGGTAATCTTACTGTCTTAAAATATGAAGCTGACTCCACGGCCCGCTATCTGAAGAAACGCAGCAAAATGCACCGCCTTGAAACCATCTTGATTCGTCTGTTTAGGCGCTTGGCTCGTTCCTCCATGGCAACAGTGGATGTGCGCGTAAGACGTAAAATCCTGCGTTCATTTCGCGGAGAGCTAGACGAAATTTACTCTGACGAATATGAAAAGAAAACCTTGATCTTCTTTGATTTTAGGGCTTGGCTAGACAGTAAAATCAATGGGATCAGTTTTAGTGAAGCAAAAATGGTACTCTTGCTCAATGAAATTGAAGAAGTAGCGGACTAAGCCTGCTAATCAAAGCGCAGCAAATTGCCTAAATGCTCCTCTAACATAATGATGACCACTGCCTCCGGTTTGACTTGGTTTACGATGCCTTGATTGCTCGCATATCGCCACTGATCCCATAAATAATAAGACTCCTTAAAATGCTCACTTAGCTCCTCTATGAGCTGAGTACCAAAACTATCCCGAATAAACAAAATCTTAGGCCCCTGCGCCTTAGGGTGCTGAAAACCCATGAAATATAAATCAGCGAAGATAAAGTCCCGGGGAGCGGCTATTTGATAAGGCATATGAACCTTTGCTTCTAAAGGAAACTGAGGCGTAAATCCTACCGCTTGCTCTTCATATTGATCTGACATGCCTAGCATACGAGCGAGATTGCGCCCCTCTGTCGCAAATTCAGAAATCTGAAAATCTTCGATAGGACGAGGCGTTCCCGTAGAGGGAAAAGAAATGGCAAGCTCTCGGATGATATATTGATAAGCCTCAAAAGCACCTCGGTCGTTCCAGTGAGTATCCGTCTTGTCATAGAGCCGGCCTTTTGGCTTGGCCGCTTTTAAAACATCCCGCAAATAATAAGCCTTTGCTCCTGCCAACTCATTGACCAAATCTACGACTTGCTCCGCCTGGGATTGACCGGGCCCCTGCCTAACATAAGGGGGCAAATGCTCAGGATATACTTGAGCCTTGTTGGGAAAGATAAAAAGTTGAAAATGAGCTCCTAATTGCTGGTAGGCTGAGATTCTTTCTTGGAGCTTCCTTCGGAGAACGCTCAGCTCATAATCTGAAAATCGCAGCTTATTTCTAAACTGGGCGATGGGTTTTTGGGCATGAAAGAGCCAGCCTTCTTGCCCCATCACGACTTGCTGGGGGAGGGGAGAGAGCTTTTTGAGGTCAGAATTGAGTTGATGATATTGAGCGCTTAAGGCTTCTTTGCCACCATAGTTTGCTGCCCACCATTGGTCGATTTTCGCTGGGACGGGATCCAAAAACTCCCAATTTATTGCGGGGAAACTTTGGGGAGAGGGAGGCGTTCCGGGACGGAAAATATAAATCAACCAAGCAAACCCAAGGAAACCTATAAAAGCCGCCAAACTCAAATAATGTGCGATATGTGGAGGTCTACTCAAAAGCGGAAATAGATAAATGGATTGTACAAACTACCAGAAACGTAAATCGCACTGAGCAATAAGAGCAGGCTTAGTCCAAGACTGTTGAGATAAGGCGTCCAGCTGTAGGCCCGTTTCACGGAACGCCAAGCCTTTTCAAATAGAGTAGTGGAGGCCAAAATCCCGAGTAAGACAAAAAATAGATGCTGTAAACTAAAGAAGGAACTTAATTCTTGCATAGGGATATCTTGGCCTTTTACACCTACTAATACCTGTAGGTATGTCAGGCTCTCACTAAGGTTTTCGCACCTAAAAAATACCCAAGCCAAGCCTACCGCCAATAGGGTGTAAATTCTTTGTAATACTGCGGGCCACTGGTAAGGGCCAAATCTACGCTCAAGGAGCAAAAAAGCGCCATGTAGTAAGCCCCATACGATAAAATTCCAGCTTGCTCCATGCCAAAAACCGGTTAGGAAAAACACCAATAAGAGGTTGCCGTATAAGCGAGCTTTTGATACTCGATTGCCCCCCAAAGGGATATATAAATAGTCTCTAAACCAGGTAGAAAGACTGATGTGCCAGCGGCGCCAAAACTCACGTAGGGAGCGCGCCATATAAGGGAAGTCAAAGTTTTCGGGTATCTCGAAACCAAACATTAGGCCCAAACCGATGGCCATATCTGAGTAGGCAGAAAAATCAAAATAGATCTGTAGGCTATATGCCAATAAAGCCCACCATGCCAAAAGCATATTAAGCTCTTCTGCTGGTCCGGCAAAGGCATTGTCAGCGATGATGCCGATGCTATTGGCGAGGATGAGTTTCTTGGCAAGGCCGAGACTAAATCGTTCAATGCCTCGCACAAAGGAATCCAGACTGCGGCTTCGATTTTGTAATTGAGCGGCTAGGTCTTTGTAACGGACGATAGGGCCGGCTATCAATTGTGGAAACAAGGCGATATAGAGGCCAAGCTTCACCAGATTCTTTTGGGCTTGTACCTGAACTCGGTAAACGTCTACTAAATAGGAGATTGCTTGAAAAGTGAAAAATGAAATCCCTAGTGGCAGTATGATCCCTTGCCAGGGAATGGCGTCAGCTGGTGGTCGGATTTGATTGAGATTGTCAACAAAGAAGTTGGCGTATTTAAAGACGACCAATAGCGCAAGGTTGATTCCGACTCCTAGGCCTAGGATACTTTTGCGAGTTTTGGTCGATTTTTTTGCCCCTATCCAGCGACCGAAGCCATAATTTAATAATATAGACCCGGCCAAAATAGCACTGTAGCTGACACCTCCCCAAGCATAAAAAAAGATACTGGCAAACAATAAAAAGCCATTTTGCCATCGCAAGGAGCGAGGCAAACTCAAAAGAATTACCAGCGGTAAAAAAAGAAATAAGAAGACGGGGCTGGTGAAAAGCATGCCCCAAAGCTAGTAAAAAAGCGGTTTAGACTGCTTCTACAACCTTAACTTCTGGTACCATGCGAGACATTAGGCCTTCGATACCTGCTTTTAGGGTCAATGTGGAAGAAGGACAGCCCGAGCAACTGCCTTGCATACGCAGTTTTAGGGTGCCTTCATCAAAGGAATCATAAACGATATCACCTCCATCTTGCGCGACTGCTGGACGAACGTAATTTTGCAATACTTCTTTGATACGGCCAACCAATTCGTTTTCATCACCAGCAGGTATGGCTTGGCTTTCTTCGGCCAAAGAACCTGTGATAATCTCCTGATTAGAAGCAAAGTATGCTTTGAGGAAATCCTTTACTACTGGGATGATTTCTTCCCATTGAAAGTCTTCAGCCTTAGTGATCGTAATGAAGTTTTGGCCGAT
>JBCAWW010000495.1:0-4787 GCA_038534415.1 Bacteroidota bacterium
TACACAGCTAATGATGCTTATAGTCAAAGTAAACTCGCCCAGATTATGACCATTTATGAGTTACAGGACAGATTAGCAAAAGCGGGTATAACAGAGGTGAAAGCTTATGCTTGTCATCCGGGCTCTTCGAGAACCTCTCTTATCAAAACAAGTGGTAGCTTAATGATGAGAATCATCTTTGGTTTGATGAAATTATCACCATTGACACAACCAGCCGAAAATGGTGCCTACCCTGAATTGATGTGTGCTACCGAAGAGGATTTAGATCAGGAAGCTTTTTATGGACCAACAGGAAGAAGCAATTGGGTAGGTCCGGTAGGAGCACATCATTTAGAAGCACACGCCAAAGATAAAGGCGTATCCAAAAGATTGTGGGATCTTGCGGAAATAGAAACAGGTGTTAAGTGGAACCTTTAAATTAGAGATCTTTAAACAACTTGGATATGGATATCTTAAAAGCAGCAACAGATTGGGCGAAAGCAGAACTAGTTTCAACGCCATTTTTCATACTTTTTGGATTGGTTTTTATCGCCGCAAGCATCGGGTTTTGGCAATTGGGTAAAACCGACCTAGCCAGAGCCTACATCATCCCTACCTTGGTAGCAGGATCTTTGCTGACGATCATTGGACTTGGTTTATACTTTACCAACAAATCGAGAATACCACAGTTTGAAAAAGCCTACCATGAAGATGCTTCGGCCTTTATAGCTTCAGAATTGGAGCGAGCTGATGCTACTTTAAAGGAATATAAAAACATTGTTTTCACAGCCATTCCGATCATCATTGTAGTCTGTGCCGTGCTTTTATATTTTATGAGTGCCCCCGCTTGGCGAGCCAGTATGATCACCACCATGGCCATGTTGGTGGTTATTTTGACAGTTGATGGCTTGGCACATGCCCGAATTTTTGAGTACAACCAGCAGTTACTACAAGCAAAGCAAGAATTAAGGGATTAAGATGCAGCACTTTAAAACATTATCAGCCTATTTAGAATATTTGGAGCTACCGCGCCCGGAGCACCCCATGTTTAGCATCTTCACCGCTATGGGCGAAGGTTTTTTGCCCTGCCCCAAGGAGAGCTCACCGCCCATCACCAATGATTGCTATTCCATTAGCTTTAAAAAAATTGTGAAAGGCGACTTAAACTACGGCCGGACCAAATATGACTTTACCAATGGTGCTTTGTTTTTCATCGCCCCAAGGCAAGTCATTCAGTGGGACCAAAACGTGATATTTGAACAAAAAGGCTTTTCCATCAACTTTCACGAAGACTTTTTGAAAGGCAGCGAACTGGCTCCTCAGATTAAGAAATATGGTTTCTTTTCTTATTCTGCGAACGAAGCGCTTCACCTTTCGCCCAAAGAAGAAAAGCAAATTGAGTCGATCATAGAAAACATCAATTTGGAATACCAAAACAACCACGATGAATTCAGCAAAGACATCATTATTTCGCAGATAAGCACCCTGCTAAAATATGCCAATCGCTTTTACGAACGGCAGTTTATCAACCGTAAAGACTTGTCAAACGATTTATTGGAGCAGTTTAATCAACAGTTGGAAACCTATTTAGATTCAGGTCAGTTGCAAGAAAAAGGCATTCCCAGCATTGAGCAAATAGCAAAGCAACTAACCGTTTCTCAACGCTACTTAAGTGATACACTAAAAAAAGAAACTGGAAAGACATCCACAGAACATCTGCAATTGTACCTGGTTGACGAAGCCAAGAATATCTTATTGGACCCCAAGAAAACAGTTTCTGAAGTAGCTTATCAATTGGGCTTTGAGTATCCGCCCTATTTTTCAAGACTGTTCAATAAGAAAGAAGGAATGAGTCCAACAGTGTACCGAGAAAAGTATAAAATGAACTAAACCTATTGCCCCATAGAGGTTTATTTTCAACCCCCAAACGACATACCACAATACTTATCCGCTTCGCCAACAGTATTGACCATTTGCAAACGCTTGCAATTGTTTCCCCGCAGATGCTTGAGGATTTTTTTCCTACTTTCCACTATGAAAATACCTCTGCATATTTTTTTATTTGTTCTAGCTTTCGCCAGCCTACAATGTCAATCCGCAAAGCCTCGTACCCAAAACAACCAGCCCATCACCGAGGAATGGCTACTCAGTAATCTCAGCCAAGAATCTCCCCGCCTCATCATGCAAGCGCAGCAGATTCCAGAGATACAAAAGCTGATTGCTCAGGATACTTTGGTCAATAAATATTATCAATATCTCAAAGACCAAGCTGATTTTATTCTCAATGAGCCTCTGCTAGAACGCAAACAAATTGGCCGAAGATTGTTGAGTGTTTCTCGGGAAGCATTGAGAAGATTTACCGCTTTGGGATTGATTTATCGGCTGACCCTAGCACCCAAATACCTCCAACGTCTTGAATCCGAAATCCAAACAGTCTGCCACTTTTCGGACTGGAACCCAGATCATTTTTTAGATGTAGCAGAAATGGCACTAGCGGTTTCTCTTGCGCTAGATTGGACGGGAGATGATCTGAGTCAGGAGACTGTTGTATTAGCAAAGCAGACGCTCAAAGTCAAAGCCCTAGAGGCCAGTTTTCTCGATGATTATTTTTGGATAGATCGCGACAACAATTGGAATCAGGTCTGTCATGGCAGTTTAGTCGCCGCATCCTTAGTGGTCGCAGAGCAATATCCCAAGCTTGCAGCCAAGGTGATCCAAAGAGCCGTGGTCAATAGTCCGATCGCCTTGGCGGTTTATGGGCCAGACGGCGGCTATCCAGAGGGGCCAGGTTATTGGACCTATGGTACGGCCTATTCTTGTATTTCTTTCTCACTCATGCAAACCGCTCTCAATACAGACTTTGGCTTGAGTCAGACGCCGGGTTTTCTCGAAAGCGCGACCTATAAAATGATGATGGCAACCCCTTCTGGCCGAGCTTATAATTATGCCGACAATCGTACGGGCGGCATGGATCTTTCTACCCATCATCTACTGACATGGTTTGCCACCCAGACCCAAAACGCTATGTACTTTGACCGAGAAGGGCTATATAAAGACTTACCTGCAGCGATTAGTCAAGGCGATAAATTCAGTAGATATAGTAGTATTGCCTTTTTGTGGTTGTGCGACTTAGTCGAACGCCAAGATCAACTCAAGCCAGATGTCTTACCCAAAAGTGCGATTTGGCAAGGCGATAATCCAGTAGCTGTGGTACGGGGAGACGATGGCTTTTATTTTGGTTTTAAAGGTGGCAAGGGCTCAGTCAATCATGGCAATGCAGATGCGGGTTCATTTATCCTGCAATGGCAGGGGGTCGATTGGTCGATGGATTTGGGCAATCAGTCCTATACTCCCCTCGAAGAAGTAATGGGCGGCAAGCTTTGGGATCGCGACCAGGAAAGCCCCCGCTGGACTTTGCTATCTAAAAACAATTTTGGCCATAGTACCCTCAGCGTCAATGATGCGCTGCATGATGTCGAAGGCTTCGCCCCGATCCAAGCGTTCCGCGCAGCGGAAGACAGTCTCTACGCCCAAATAGACATGAGTCCGGTCTTTGGAGAGGCCCTGCAGTCAGCAAGGCGCATTTTCCAACAGTCAGGGGCTAGCCTCACGATCACCGATCAATTTAGTACCAATGCCAATACCAAGAGTCTTAGCTGGCAACTCCTAACGAGAGCCGAAATAAGCGTCCAAGGCAAGAATGTCATGCTTAGTCAAGACGGGCAACAGATGCTTTTAGAGGTTTTGGGTGAGGAAGTAGCTGAAATCAAAATCGTTTCTCTCTCGCCTCCTCCTCTTAGCTATGACATGGATATTCCCGGCTTGCAAAGACTCGAGATCCGTTACTCAGCAGAAGCGTTCCCCACAGGGAAAGGCCAGATCAAAATTCGCATGAATCGGCCTTGATTTGTAGTTTGCATTATGGAAGCGCTCACCTACTATATTACCTGTCCAGATTTGGTCTCCGCCCAACGCATCGGTCGCGAATTGGTGCAAAAGAGATTAGCCGCTTGTGCCAATATATTGGAGGGGATGCGCTCGATTTATTGGTGGGAAGGCGAGCTAACAGAGGACCAAGAGGTCGTATTGCTGGTCAAGACTAGGGCCGCCCTTGGCGAACGCTTAATCGCGCTTACCAAACAAATTCATCCTTACGAAGTACCCTGTATAGTAGCTTGGCCGATCACCCAGGCTAATGAAGATTATATCAACTGGATTGGGCAAGAAACCCAAGCCTAAGTACCCTAAATATGTCAGAAATCACGATTCGCGAAGGCAGACTCGAAGATATGCCTGCTGTTCATGCCTTGATTAGAGAACTCGCAGACTACGAAAAAGAGTTAGATGCCGTCGAAACCACCGCCGAAATATTTGCGCAAGATGGCTTTGGTGAGCGCCCTTACTTTGAGTGTTTTGTAGCCGAGGATGAGAGCGATGGTGTAGTGGGAGTTTGCCTCTTTTATTTTGCTTACTCTACCTGGAAGGGCAAAATGATTTATCTAGATGACCTCATTATCACCGAATCTCACCGCCGCAAAGGAATCGGCCAAATGCTCTTGCAAAAACTCGCTACCTACGGCCATGAAAATGATGCCGCCTTGGTTCGCTGGCAAGTACTCGACTGGAACGAACCCGCCATCAATATGTACAAAAAGATAGGCGCAGAGATCGACGAAACTTGGTACAATTGCACCATCCGTCGCCAAAAGATGGCCAATTGGGATGCGTAGAGACGCAAGATTTTGCGTCTCCTATACGATCGAGCCCAAGGCCGTTTATTTGATGATTAGCGAGACGCAAGATTTTGC
>JBCAWW010000496.1:0-4784 GCA_038534415.1 Bacteroidota bacterium
GAGCGAGAAATATCCCGGCGCCTCTATGGTATAAAGATTTCCTTCTTGGGCTGCTGTTAGCTTGGCTACCTCTTCCGGAATATCATTTTGGGGGGACTCGGATTCCTTTAAGCTAGGGATCATAGGTGTAGGTTAGGATCGATCAGCTTGCCAAAGCATTAACATTTGATCTTGAGCAAGCTCCTTTTGGTTCTTTTGAAACTCTTCTTGACTGTAGATGATGTATCTGATCCGACGATTGATGAGGTCCTCTGCTTTCTTTACCAAATCAGCTAAAGCACTGACTCTAATTTCGCCCACCATGATCAAATCGATGATACTACTATCCAATCCTTTCGCAAAAGTACCCGTCAAATACACTTCCTCAACTGCTCCTAAACGCTTGACTACATGCTGTATGATGCGGTCTAATCCAACATACTTCATGACTATGCTATGCACTTCTCCGTAGAGAGGATGCTGCACATTTGCCTTAAAGATCTTTTTGTTTCCTTCTTGATTGGAGGTTAGCACCCCTGCTTTCTCTAAGCGGTTGAGCTCCATGCGTATGGCATTGGTAGATTCACCAAACTCAGCTTCAAGATTGCGGAGATAGCCGGTGTTTTTATTGTTGAGAAAGAACTTCAACAACAGTTTGATTCGGGTCTTAGACGATATCAGTGTTTCAATCATCACTGCTAAATGAGTAATTATTTTACTCAAATACAAGCACAGGACTGCTAGTCTTTTTGTGATGTAAGGTTTTGCTGAAAAATATCTTAGCCCTCTTGCGTTATGGGGCCAGCTTCGCTGAACGCTTCTATCTGGCTGCACACAAAGTCTAGCTGCTCTTCACTCAGGCTAGCCGAACTTGGGAGGCTCAAGCCATTATTGGCTATGCGTGCGCTTTGAGGAGTGTTGGTGGGGGCATCCTGCCTCTGCCAAAGGCTAGCGTCCTGATACATAGGTAGTTGGTGCATGGGCGCCCAGATCGCTCTACAGCCAATACCATGCTCAATAAGATGAGCCATCAGACCTTCTTTATGAGGATGCAGAATACTAAAGAGCCAATGATTGGGTTGGCAAAAAGGCTCGTGTTTTTGAAACTGAATATCTGATATGTCTGCCAATCTGGCCTGATATTGTTCGGCTTTTTGCCTGCGTTGCAGAACGAATCCCGCTAACTGTTCCAGCTGAGCAAGGCCCATGGCAGCATGTAAGTTTGAAAGTCGATAGTTATACCCAACTTCATCATGTACATATCTGAGTGCGTCTGTTTTCGCTTGGGTACTCAGATGCTTAACACGCTCAGCAAATTGACTCTCTTGACTGAGAAACATTCCCCCCCCTCCGCTGGTGATGATCTTGTTGCCATTAAAGCTAAGTACGCCCATATCTCCCCAACTACCGCAGGGCTTGCCATCATGAATGCAGCCCAAGGCTTCCGATGCATCCTCGATCAATACCATTTGATATTGTCCGGCTAACTGCTGAAGGCGTTCCATTTCACAAGCGCCTCCTAGTATATGCACCGGCAGCATCGCTTTGATGTAGCCATCGCCCGCTGGCCAGTAGCAGCCCTCTGCTTTTAACTCCGTTTCTGTACTGAGTTTTTGGGCGACAAGTTCATGGTCCATTTGCCAAGTATCTGGGTCGGCATCCACCAAGATCGGAATGGCCCCTACATAGCGGATCGCATTGACTGGAGCCACAAAAGTGAGATCAGATACCAAGACATAATCCCCTGCTCCTACACCTGCCGCAATGAGCGCAAGATGCAAAGCGGCCGTGCCAGAGGCTAGTGCTACCGCATTAGGTACCCTTACTTGTCTGATAATTTCTCGTTCGAAGCGTTCCACGAAGGGGCCCGCACTAGAAACCCAATTGGTATCCAAACACTCTTTGAGATACGCCCATTCATTACCATTGAGGAGTGGTTCTGATAAAGGGATCATACTTGGTAAGATTGGGGTGGGTAAGTATTGAGGTTTTCCGCTTCGCGGAACCATGAGATCGTTTCTGATAAGCCATCTTTGAGGCTATACTTGGGCTGCCAGGCAGTAAGTGATTGCAATAAACTCGCATCTCCACACAGCCTAAAAACCTCACTGTTGGCAGGCCGTAGCCTTGCTGGGTCTTGTACGATTTGTGTTTCTGGCTGTAATAGCTCTATCAGCGTTTTAGCTAGCTTTTCGATACTAATTTCTTGGCCAGTCGCAATGTTGAGAGTTTTGCCGATCGTACTTTCAGATTGGGCGATGGTATAGAGAGCGGCAACACAATCTTTGACATAAAGGAAGTCTCGACTAGGGCGAAGGTCTCCTAAGGCGAGTGCTGGCGTTCTGCGAAGCAGCTGTAACAAAATACTCGGCAATACACCCCGCAAAGACTGCCTCGGACCGTAATTGTTAAAGGGGCGGACAATGCTTACTGGTAGATCGAAACTGCGAAAAAAAGCTTCTGCTTGGGCCTCCATGCCGATTTTACTGGCACTATAGGGGCTTTGACCACGTACTGGATGTTGCTCAGTGATCGGAATTTGTTGGGCAGTGCCATAAACCTCTGAAGTAGACATCAAAATTAGGCGTTGGCACTGATGTTTACGAGCAGCTTGCAAGACATTGATACTCCCCAATACGTTGGTGGAGACATAGCTGGCTGGTGCTTGATAACTAAAGGGGATGGCAATTAAGGCGGCTAGATGAAAAACCGTATGGATCCCGCTTAGTTGCTGCTCTACCCAAAAGGGATCTCTGATATCACCCGCTATTACCTCTAGTTGAGGATTGGGCTGAGACTTGCAGGGTTCAAGCCAGGACCAGCTACCATTGCTATGATAATGAATCAGCGCCCGAACTGGATGCCCAGCCGCGAGGAGGTGTTCCACAAGGTGGCTCCCTATAAATCCGCCTGCGCCGCTAACGGCATACATTGCTTTCATCGCTATTTTATCTCCAGATGGCGGATATCTTCTTGTGCCTTATGATAGTCTTCAGGCGTACCGATATCCAACCAATATCCATCCAAAGGTACAGAAATGACTTTTTTGTTTTGCTTTATCAGCTTTTCGATCAAATCGGTAGCGTCAAAAACTTCATTTTGAGGGATACTCGCTAGCTCTTTTCTTTTGATCAAATAGATTCCAGCATTGGTCTGATAGGACATTTTGGGTTTCTCATCTATGCCATAAACCTGGCCATAGTGTGTGTCCAGGACCGCAAATGGTACCTGAAATTCGAAACGTGTCGCCGCAATGGCCATATCTGCTTCACTCTGCTGATATGCATTAAAGAAGTGGGCCAAATTGATATTGGTCAGTAGATCGGCATTGATAATCAGTAGATCTTCTCTTTGCCAATTATCGATCAAGCTTGCTCCACCGATGGTGCCCAAGGCTTGTTCTTCGACATGAAAGCTTAGATTGACATCAGGACCTAGGGTTTGAGTGAGCGTTTCTTGAATTTGTTGATGGCGATAGCGGGTACAAAGATGCACCCGTTGAATGCCGTATTGCCCCAAAAGGGCGATGAGATGCTCAATAATAGTTTTGTTGCCTAAGGGCAAAAGAGGTTTGGGAGTTTCTTGGGTGTAGGGCCGTAAGCGTTTGCCTTGGCCTCCCGCCATAATCAATGCTTCTAAAGGTAAGATTGATTTTGTGTCGGCTAGATCAATGAGGTCAATGATATGATGACGCTCATCTAGGAGAGGCAAAATTTGCAGGCCAGAGGCTCTAAAAGAATCCATCTGATCAGCACTTAGGTTTCCGTCAGTGACGAAGGCAAAGTCTGGATCCATGAAGACCCTTACTTGATCATCGAGTTGGAGATTGCGCAAAAGGCCATTGCGAATATCTCGATCGGAAAGCGTACCGATTAACCGCTGATTTTGTTCCAGCACAAATAGCTGAGTTCCGACAGGAAGGAGGTTGAGGCGCTCTAAAGCTGCTCTCATGGTTTCCTGGGCGAATATATAGGATGTCTGCTTGAGGCTTGTGTGACTCATGTTAGGTTTGGGTGAGCGAAAAGTAGTTATTTTCACCCAAAAAATTCGGCAGTATGTAAGGTTTTTAGAGGATGCGTTTCACTTTGCCCTCAGCAAGTTCATATTGCTGTTTACTCTCGGGGCAGGTCGCAATATTATTTTCGTCAAACTCAAGGCGATGACCGTATTCACTCATCCAACCCAATTGGCGAGCAGGATTTCCGACCATAAGGGCATAAGCGGGAACATCTTTAGTAATCACTGTCCCAGCTCCCACAAAGGCATAAGGCGCTAGTTTGACCCCACAGACAATAGTTGCATTGGCGCCTATACTGACACCTTTGGCGAGGTGGGTTACGGTATACTGGCCTTTCCTCACGATGCCGGAACGAGGGTTTTTGATGTTGGTAAATACCATAGAAGGTCCTAAAAAGACTTGGTCATCGCAGATAACGCCTTCGTAGATAGATACATTGTTTTGCACTTTGACGCCATTGCCGATTTCCACGCCATTAGCGACAAAAACATTTTGGCCAAAAGAACAGTCCTCGCCGATTTTGCAGCCTGACATCAGATGGCAAAAGTGCCATATCTTGGTTCCGTTGCCGATGGTAGCGCCTTCATCGACGATAGCGGTAGGGTGTACGAAATAGCTCATTTAAGCAGATACCTCATTTGGAATGGTACGAAGTTGATCTAATAGCTCATTGAGTTGCTCTGCCTGCTCTTCGGAGATCCCGGTTGCAAAGCCCTTGATATTGACATTTTTGTCGATTTCTTCGAGCAACTCAAGGCCGCTGGGTTTTATTACTACATCTACTAGC
>JBCAWW010000497.1:0-4783 GCA_038534415.1 Bacteroidota bacterium
CCATAAAACATGAAAGCATTTTTTATGGTTTTGTGCTATAAATATCCCTGCAAAGATCTGTCTTCTAAAGGAGACCTTTTGCTAAAGACCGCCAAAAGAAGCCAACTTTTAAACGCAAGTACCCTCGTGATATTTTTTGCTCATCTGAGGGGAGGGTATTCGTTTTGACGAGCAATCGTGCTGCTTCCGCCCTTATTTCCCACGCAATAGGTGAGGATTGGCCAATCTTTCTTCTTCGCTCTTATATTTTACAAAGGCATGAATCCAAATAGAACGAGCGAGACGCGCCATTATGGGGGTCAATAAGACTGCCATACCGATCCAAGTAATGGTAAAATTCCAAAAAGTCAGGGTAGACAAGACTGAGATCGCGACTCCTACTGCGACCAGCAAAGCGATGTTGAGACCGTAACTCACATAGGTCGCGCCAAAATAAAAGCCCGGCTCAATGCGAAAGTCCTGACCGCAGTGTGGGCATCCCTCTTCTGGCATCTTGAGGGTGCTGCGTAGATCATAGGGATTTTTTTTGACAAAGAGTTTACCCCTGCGGCAGCGTGGACAACGGCTACCGATGATACTCGCAAAGGCGCTTCTCGGTGCTTGGGTCTGAGTCTTTTCCATATATTATTGCCTTAGTTAGGCGCTTTTTATTATTGTTTTGTCTGCTTCGCAGAACGCTTCTCTCCGCCGATGCAACATTTTGCATTGCTAGGTTTGGGGGGGACTTGATCCCTGGTTTTCTCGTCATACCGAAATGGGAAAGCTTGAGTATATCCGGTATCTATGCTTTTTAGCCTGCTTCGCAGAACGGGAGAATGCATTACGACTGTTGATCCCCTTAGCTCAATGCCAATTCTTAAAGTCTCCCCATTCTAAGTTGTCGCCCGTAGCCACCATGGCTAAGCGACGATCATACTGCGGTGCTAGCTCTGCCCAATGATACTTATTGACCCATTCTTTCGGATTTTGCTCCCTTACCCAATCGATCCTTTGGATCAGATCGGCTAAGCGTTCTCCGAAGGAGTCATCCTCATATAGACACTCTGCTGGCACATGCTCCGGATAAGCCAAACGTTTGGGTAAAAGCGGATAACAGCCTGCAGCCATGGCTTCGACTACACTGATGCCAAAGAAATCATGCCAAGCGGTTGTAGGGGCAATATCGGCTCGCTGCAACAAGTCCCAATAATCGGTTCTGCTTTCGGCAAAGCCCCAGTGAAGGATGCGTTCGCCAAGGCGCTCCTTAGCCTCCGCAAATATCTCAGGCTTACGCCCATAGGCCTCTCCCAATACGATCAATTCAAAAGCTAAACCTTGATCTGCTAGCTCAAAAAGTGCCTTGAAAAAGGGTTCTGGTCCCTTATCGTATTCCCAGCGGTGGTTCCAGACCAAAGTCGGTAATTGCTTTTGACTTTTGCTACTGCCTGTAAAGGGTGGGGGAGTGATGCCAACGTTCATCACTTGGCTCTTGCGTTGGATCTCCTTTACCGAATTTAAGTCCCGATAATCTGGAAATACGCGCAAAAAGTGCGGCAATTCTGCTAAAAAGGATTGCTTGTGATAGCGAGAGTTAAACCAAACTTCATCTGCCGCTAGGGCGCTCGCATAATTGATGAAGCCGTAATGCCGATCTCGTCTTTGGGGTACGTCCTCATCCTCGGGCGACCAAGGGTAGGTGATTTGGTTTTCATGCATGTAAAGAACGATCGGTACCTCTTTGTACCAAGAGCGAGAGAGCGAAATAAATAAATTTAAATCGATCATGTCTGTGATTAAAATCACTTCGGGTTCAAAGCCGCTTTCTCGCCATTGTTTGGACAATTCGATCGCGCCACCGTGCATTCGCCATTTCCAGTGTCTCGCTGGTAAATGCAGGATTTCAACCTCATGTTGACTGTGCTTTTGAAGCGCGTCAGCCCACAACTGATGAGACCCACCATAAAATGCCTCTACGAGCAATATTTTCATGGCCCAAAGGTAAGGATTCTGCGATAGTAAAATTTGTTATGCAAGCATACTATTTTTATATTAGGGACTCAGAATTCAATTACAAGATATATGAATCCAACTGCCTCCCGGGAAGCAATACGCGGTGGAGAATTTTTGATCCGCAAGACTCCGGCACAGGACACTTTTAGTCCTGAAGATTTTAGTGAAGAACAAGAGATGATGCTGCAAGCTTGTCATGAGTTTACAGCCCAAGAGATTACGCCTAATGTCGAGCGTATGGATAGCCTCGAAGAAGGCTTTATGGACGGTCTTTTGACTAAGGCTGGTGAGATGGGATTGTTATCCGTAACAGTTCCTGAAGAATATGGTGGTTTGGGCATGAGTTTCAATACTTCTATGTTGATCGCCGAAGGCCTAGGTGGGACTGGTTCCTTTTCAACGGCCCATGGTGCGCATACTGGTATTGGTACATTGCCGATTCAGTATTACGGCAATGCCGAGCAAAAAGCGAAGTATTTACCTAAGCTAGCCTCTGGAGAGTGGAAAGCCTGTTATTGTTTGACTGAGCCAGATGCTGGTTCTGATGCAAATTCAGGTAAGACCAAAGCCGTCTTGAATGAAGCGGGTACTCATTACCTTATCACGGGTCAGAAGATGTGGATCTCCAACGCAGGTTTTGCGCAGGTGATGATCGTCTTTGCCAAAATAGATGATGATAAGACGCTTTCGGCCTTTATTGTGGAGCGGGACTATCCTGGCATCACGATGAATGACGAAGAGAAAAAGCTGGGTATCAAGGGCTCTTCTACCCGTCAGGTATTTTTCAACGAAACGCCTGTACCAGTAGAAAATATGTTGTACGATCGTGGTCGTGGCTTCAAGATTGCGGTAAACATTCTCAACATTGGTCGCATCAAATTGGGTGTTGGCTGTGTAGGGGGGGCAAAATCTGTAGCAGCTACTGCTGTTAATTATGCCAACGAGCGTAAGCAGTTTGGTACTGCGATCTCCAACTTTGGGGCGATAAAGCATAAGTTAGGCAATATGGCCATTCGCACTTACGCCTCTGAATCGGCCAACTATAGAGCAGGGCAAGACATCGAAGATCGAGTCAACGCCAATATTGCAGCTGGCATGAGCAAGGAAGAAGCGCAGCTCAAAGGTCTAGAAGAATTTGCGATAGAGTGTGCCATCATGAAGGTGCACAGCTCAGAGGTTTTGGCCTATGTAGTGGATGAAGGCTTGCAAACTTATGGTGGGATGGGCTTTTCTGCTGATGCCCCCATGGAACGTGCCTACAGAGATGCCCGGATTTGTCGTATCTATGAAGGGACTAATGAGATCAATCGTATGTTGATCGTCGATATGCTCCTCAAGCGAGCAATGGGCGGACGCTTAGAAATCTTTCCTGCGGCTATGGCAGTGGGTAAGGCGCTGATGAGTGGCGGTGGTGCTGAAGAAGCCAGTGGTGATGAGGCATTAGCGGCCGAGGCCGCGACAGTCGAAAACCTCAAAAAAGCAGTGCTCATGGTATTAGGCAAAGCCGCTCAAGATATTGGTTCTGCCCTCAAGGAGGAGCAAGAAGTGTTGATGGCGATTGCTGATATGGTCATCGAAACCTATATCGCAGAGTCTACGCTACTAAGAACCCAAAAGCTAATCGAACGTCAGGGAGTAGAAGCCGTCGCTTCTCAAATTTCGATGACGAAAGTATACGTATATGAAGCGGCAGAAAAGGTGCTACAAGCCGGTAAAGAAGGATTATTAGCGTTCGCCGGAGAGGCGGAAATAGGCATGATTCTCAAAAGCTTACGCTACCTCTGCAAGGCCCCATTGGTAAATACTCGTAGTCTTCGCCGTGAGGTCGCGAGTGTAATGATCGAACAAAATAGCTACGCTTTTTAAGCATTAGAGACAAAAAGTAAGTACGAGCTGCTTGTCGAGTCAACTGTCCTGCGGGCAACGATTCGTCAAGCAGTTTTTTTTTGCACTGATTGTCAATGCTTTGCAACAAGATGATGGCAAAAGCTGCTTTAAACATGTAAGATTTTCCGTCAAGCTGTTATATTTCAAGATCAAATAGTTCCGTTCTTGCAACTATAATTCAAATTTGTACCTAAAGGAAAGTGCGACAGCGCTCGTACTTTATCCCTAACAGCGATAAGCCGGTCTTTTATTAAAGACCGGTTTTTATTTATTTGTAAACTTGTATCGCAACCACAGCACAGTAAATCTGAAAACACAAACATGAAGATTGTAAATGTCTTTTTGCTCCTCTTTGGGGGACTGATTACTTATTGTCATGCTCAAAAAGTTTACAAACCGGGCTATGTAGTCACTGTTGAGGGAGATAGCCTCCACGGTCAAATAATGAATTTTGGGGAAAAGGAAAAGTCCGCTCAAGTGATGTTTTTGCCACAAGGGGAGAGCGAGACCAGATACTTTAGACCAGCAGACCTAGTTTGTTATGAAGTAGGAGGAGAACGCTATATCACTGCGGTCCTGAGTGTAATCGAGGATTATGATCCTCAAATCACCCTTTCTGAACCTACCTTCATCCCCGGAAGAGACACCGTTTTGGGTTTTGCTGCGGTATTGATTCATGGTGAGATGTCCCTTTATCGGTATACGACATCAAATGGGCGCGAACTATTGTATGCCAGTAATACAGAATCTCAATTGAGGCCCCTCCTCAGTTTGGCCTATGAATATTATGACCAAAATGCTGGCTATATGGGGGGTACATATTCGGTAAACCATGAGAAGTTTAAAGCAGTATTGGCGGAGCTGATGCTGCAATGTCCAAGCTTATACGAACGGATTTCTCAGCTAA
>JBCAWW010000498.1:0-4762 GCA_038534415.1 Bacteroidota bacterium
GATCGTTGGCAAAGCTTGCTTCGGGTGTCACCTCAGAGGCTTCTACTCCTAGCTTATCAACGATCTGGGTGCTGACTCTCTGGACACAGTAGAGTTGATCATGGAATTCGAAAAAGAATTCAACTTGAGCATCCCTGATGAAGCAGCTGAAAAAATCGTCACTGTAGGCGATTCTATCACTTATCTCGAAGCTAACGTCGAGAAGTAAATGCAAGAAAGAAAGGTAGTTGTCACCGGTCTCGGTGCACTAACTCCAATTGGAAATGACGTCCCTTCCTTCTGGAAGGGACTTTCCCTTGGTACTAGTGGGGCTAACCTGATCACGCATTTCGACGCCGAGAAGTTTAAGACCCGCTTTGCTTGTGAAGTGAAGGGATTTGATGCGAAAGAGTACTTCGGACGCAAAGAAGCCCGGAAGATGGATCGCTTTTGCCACCTTGGTAGAGCGGCCGCTGATGAAGCCATGCAAGATGCTGGCTTCGACATGGACAAAATTGATCCCTATCGTTTTGGGGTGATTTTTGGCTCCGGTATTGGAGGAATCGATGTATTTTCTCAAGAAGTTGCAAATTTTACCAATGGAGATGGTACCCCTAGGGTCAACCCATTTTTCATTCCTAAGATGATCATTGACATCTTGGCTGGTAATATTTCCATTAGATACGGACTCAAGGGTCCAAACTATTCCAGTGTATCTGCTTGTGCTACTTCTTCTAACTGTATCATTGATGCGGTAATGCTCATCAAATTGGGCTACGCCGACGTGATGATCGCAGGCGGAGGAGAGTCAGCAATTACTCAAATTGGGATCGGAGGTTTCAACGCTATGAAAGCGCTTTCCGAAAACAATGATGAGTTTGCTTCCGCAAGTCGTCCGTTTGACAAGCGACGCGATGGCTTTGTAATGGGAGAGGGCGCTGGAGCTTTGATTATCGAATCCTACGAACATGCTGTCAAAAGAGGTGCTAAAATTTACGCTGAAATCGGCGGAATTGGCATGTCTGCTGACGCTCACCACATCACAGCTCCTCATCCAGAAGGAGAAGGTGCTGCCCGTGTCATGCAAAACGTTTTGCAAGACGCTGGTGTGAAAGCTGAAGAAGTGGACTACATCAACGTACACGGTACTTCTACCCCATTGGGAGATGTAAGTGAGACCCAAGCCATCAAAAAAGTGTTTGGAGAACATGCCTACAATCTCAATATCAGCTCTACCAAGTCTATGACTGGCCACCTACTCGGTGCCGCCGGAGCTGTAGAAGCACTCGCCGCGATATATGCCCTTCAGCATGATATCGTACCTCCTACGATCAACTTTGAAGAAGAAGATCCTGAATGTGATCTCAACTTCACCTTCAATAAGGCCCAAAAACGTGAAGTAAAGGTCGCCATTTCCAATACTTTTGGCTTTGGTGGACACAATGCTTCCATCTTATTTAAGAAAGCTAAGGCCTAATTATTCCCGGAATCCGGCACTTGATCTTACAATGCTTTGATAATTAATCTATTGCTTTGTATTTTAAGGCTCGATTCTGGGTTTTTTCTTTTCTATGTTGTCAATCCGTCAACTTTACAATCTTCAAGTATCCAAGGACAAGCAATTCGTTCATGATATTAAGGACATCTCCGGATTTGTCCCGAAAGAGGTATTTCTATACCGCTTGGCACTGACGCATAGCTCCTCTATCAAAAAGTCTCGCAAGTCCCGTAATGCTCGTATGTCAGTCGCTAAAGGCTGTAACGAGAGACTTGAATTTTTGGGCGATTCTATTCTAGACTCAGTAATCGCAGAGTATCTCTTCAAGATTTATCCCACCAAGGACGAAGGCTTTTTGACCGAAATGCGGTCCAAAATCGTCAACCGTAAATCCCTCAATGAGATTTGTCGCAAACTCCGCATTGATTCCCTCATTCAGCACAATCAGTCCGGGACCGTCAACGAATCTATGTTTGGGGATGCCCTAGAAGCCTTTATTGGGGCAGTCTATCTAGATCTTGGCTATGGCAAGACCAAGCGCTTTATCTACAACCGTATCATCGAGCCTCATGTACATCTCCACTCCGTGGAACACCAAATCATCAGCTACAAAAATAAGCTGATCGAATACGTACAAAAAACCAAGATGGGCATGCTCATGTTTGATGTCATTGCCGAAAAAGGAGATGGTCGCAACAAAACCTTCCGCATTCAAGCGCGCGTCGGCCAAAAAGTACTGGGCATCGGCGAAGGCAAAAACAAAAAGACTGCCGAACAACGTGCTTCAGAAGACGCTCTCCACAAACTCAATATCCTCGCCCCAACGGCTTAGGAGCTTTTCAGTATTTGCCCTCCCCCACATCTTCCTACCACTCCTTATCGCCAAACTCACTTTTGGTAAAACGAATCTGTTTGCCCGGCTGATTGAGACGAAAACTTAGGCTCAACATCAAGATGTCAACCTCATAGATATAGTTAGTCGTGGTATAAAAGTCGTTTTGCCAAGTGCTAATCCGTTGTTCGTTGCTTTGTAGCAAGCCCATATCAATGTTTTGCCATTGGAGCGCGAGGGTGATTTTTCCTTCGGAGAACGATTTTCTCACGCTCAGGTAGGGATTGTAAAAACGAGAATCCACCCCTTGAGCCGTTACCCTTGCCGATAGATAATTGAGCCCTGCTTGTAGCTTCAAACTAGGGAGGATATCAAAATCCATATTCGCGTTGAGCGAATAAATCGTATTAGCAGTATTGATCTCTACCCCAAACAAATCTCCCACAATCCGATAATTGTACAGATTACCACCTGCATAAATTTTCCACCACTTAGTCGGATAAATAGTTGCTCCAACCTCCAAACCGATGGCTTGCGCACGACCAGCGTTGGTATAGATACGGTTGAGGATGGTATCATTGTAAATCGTATTGACTCGATTGATGACATTATTGACCCGTCGATAGTAAGCAGTCGCAAAAACACTGTTGTCCTGCCACCGCTTATTGATCCCCAACTCTGCCAAATCAATAAACTCTGGCAACAATTCTGCATCGCCTTGCTCAAGTGTCTCTGAGTGTTCACGCTCCGGAAAAGGCGTCATCTTAAAGGTAGTGGTACGCTCAATGCGGCGGCTGTAAGCCGCTTTCAATTGCCAGGCTTGCCCAAGCTCATATTGCAGATTTACAGACGGAAAAGGATTGAGCAAGCCAAGGGTATAGAGCGTATCTGCTTGGGCAAGGCTCAATTCACGATCCATATACTCGAGTCGCAGCCCAATCTGATAAGCGAGCTTGCCTTTTTTGCCGTTGAATTGGGTGTAGAGCGAATGAATCTGCCGTCTGAGTTCTATCTGATTAGTAAAATCAGGATTGGTGATCCAGCGATCGTTGACCAAGTCTCGATCTTGATACAGAAAATCACCCGGATGAGACAAAAAACGATATTGATAGCCGCTCAACCATTCTGTCGAGCCGAGTTTGCGTTGGTAGTTGGCCTGCAGCCGAACGCCATCTAAAGGATTATCGTTGGTATTGAACTGCGTTTGTAGGGTATCACTGATATTGGGCCAAGCGAGGCTTGTGTTATCAGTAGGCCCACCCAAAAGCGTACGCTCATACAAGGCCGCAAGCTGGAGACTAGATTTATCCGCAAAAGTATGCTCATAATCCAAGGAGCCAATCAGGAAATCGCCACGACGTACTCTGAGGTTTTCGTTGTAAAAAGTAATCGAGTCTAAGCGTTCCGCGTCGCGGAACACCTCCCCACCCTGCTCATATAGCTCCCAATAAGCCCTTGCGCCCAAAAAACTAGGCTGTGGGATACGGCTCCGCTGCTGATTGTTATACAAGATATCAGCAGTGCGAAACTGAGTCCGCCTACCGGCAAACACACTCAGCCCCCACTTATCTTGCGCCTTGGGACTATAGTTGAGCGCCATGCGGCCCGAATATTGAAATCGATCGAATGAGCGTTCTCCGAAGGAGGGAAACTCCGTCAAGACCTCATCTAAATAAGTGTTGACATAGCCCACGCGACGGCCAGAGACATCATTGCGGCGATAATCCAGTCCCACTGACAAGTCCCATTTGTCTTGTCGATAATTGAGGGTGATATCGCCCCCAAAACGCCGGGCAGCAGACGCATTTTCATAGGTCTCGATACTAGGCAACCCCCACAAGCCATTGACCAAAAGGTAAAAGCCATTGGTAGCTCCTTGCTTGGTCTTGATATTGATGATCCCCGCTTTGCCGTCCGGATCATATTGGGCCGAAGGCGTAGTGAGAACTTCTATATCTTCAATAGCATTGGCTGGAAATTGATTGAGTATAGTCGCAGGATCGCCTTGGATCGGTTTGCCGTTGAGCATGACAATGAAGCCTGTAGCCCCTCGAACAGAAATTTCTCCCTGCCCGTTTACGGCGACCGAAGGCAAATTGCGGAGTACATCTGTGGCCGTCCCCCCTTGTGCGTTTTGGTATTGATCCGCAGCAAAGACCTGACGATCAACTTTTTGGTATTGCTGACTCTTGCGCCCTTGGATATTGACCGCCTCCAGTAAAGCAACACTGGCTTTGAGTTTGAGGGTTCCCAAATCCAGATTTTCGCCTCGCTCTAAACGGATATCAGAAAAAATTGCACTTTCATAAGCAAGAAATCGAACCTCTAAGTAATATTGCCCCACTTTGAGTTTAGTCAAGACAAAATTTCCGGTCGAATCAGCGAGGCTAGCACTAAGCAGACTGCTGTCAGAGACTTGATATAAACTGATCGCGGCGTAGCCCAAAGGAGCA
>JBCAWW010000499.1:0-4761 GCA_038534415.1 Bacteroidota bacterium
TATTGATCGCATCGCTGATGGTATCGCCGTCAGACAATAAGCGGAAAGGCCCGCCGCCTGCATTATTGCCGCTTGCATAGCGGAAGCTCAGATCATAAAAGCCTGCTTGCTGTACGTCGATGCTGTATTCTAGCCATTCGCCGGGATTGATAAAGCTGACGATAGCGCCTTCATTGCCCGCTAATGAGACATCAACATATTCGTTTTCGCGAAAGTTGCCGTTGTTGCTGGTGCTGGCGTCATTGTAGGAGATGCCTTGACCGATGCCTCCTTCAAAAAGGTCAAACTGTCCGGCTTCTATGTCTCCAGGGATCGATACAGGATAACCCGTATAAGGCAATTGATCCCCGACGATTACTTCAACTAGATTGCTCAAATTGAAATTGCTGCCATCATAAATCTTGGCAAAGAAGGTATGACGACCAACCGTGAGATCAGCGGCATCAAAAACAAAAGGCGCTTGGCTTACTTGTCCGAGCAGGCTATCTCCGTCAAAGAACTCGACTTGGGTTGGTAGGCCTCCTGCTACTTGTAGGTCGAGGCTGACTTTACCACCTGGGTAGGCGGCTGGAAAGCTCGAACTAAGCGTTCCGCGCAGCGATATATCTAAACTCGTACGAATGCTCGCTGGAGGGACTTGCATTAGATAGCCGTCGGAGTAAAGTACGTCTAAGGTATCTGCACCATAGTTGTGGGCCACATATATTTTTTGGCCAGCTTTGCTGAACGTTGCGGCTAAGGGGCTGTTGGCCGTGACAGAAGTATCGATTTGACCGAGGCTATTCATGGCGTGCAACCAGTGATAGGTCTGAGCATCAGAGATGCCAAACTTGAGCTCGCGCTCAGGATAAGAATCATATAAAGCAATGGCTTCTGCCGGCTCGATGAAGGCGAGGTACTCCCACATCACATCATGCCAGAGATTGACATTGGCTTCGTTGTTGAGGATGCCCGTATTTTGGGTGATTTCATTCCAGAGTTTGCGCGTATAAGTGGTATCATGCCCAAGGTAGAGAGAACCACCGTGGATCGGATACAACTCGATGCCATAAGAAGCGGCGATATCGGCAGTCCAAAAAGTACCATTGTCATAGCTATTGCCCCAGACGCGGGAGACGAGGCTATATTGTTGGTTAGGTTGGAAGTTGCGTTCTTGCGTATCAAACCAGTATTCTTCGATCGCTGTTTGCTCAGTGGTGTATAGATAGATACCCAAGTCGCGGATAGAATCATTGCCAGTGATGGCGCCCCAGTGGATCAGAGAAGAGTTGAACTGCATACTTTCGGAGGTAGACTCCTGGTCGTTGCCCTGTGGGAAGGAAGCAAAGCCATTGGCCCAGCAATGCCCGGCATAGGGACTAAAGTTGCGCAGCAAAGGAAACATCGGATCGTCGCGAGTCGGACAGGCTGCATCGCGGATCAAAAACTGTATCATATCACCCCATTGACTGGCCCAACCGGGCTCAAATTGCTCCATAAAGGCCGCCGCATGAATGAAGTAGCCCCAGTGAAAGTGATGGTCATTGATATTGCCGTCTTGACCATGTCCCGCAGGATAGCCTAACATCGCGGTCCAGTTTTGATTGTAATAAAAGAGGAAGGCAACTTCGGAGGCTTCGGCGCTGAGCCAGTCTTCGAGTCGTTCTTTGACGGTCGCGATCATTTTGTCTCGGGCGATGGTATCTCCGGTCATATCAGCGATGCGTGCCGTCTGGATGAGGCGATTCATCATTTGCCCTTCATTGTAGGAGTCGGTCCAAGTGCTGAGGCCATCGTTTTGCAGCGATTGGGTCTTGGTGGCAAGTTGTGCGGGACTAAAGCCATCGCTATAATAATCTACATAAGGCAGGGTGGGCAGGATACCGTGAAAGCGATTGGAGACGCTAAAGCTATTGCCAGCTAGGGTTTTGAGTTCGCCCCGTACACTCGCGTAGGAGTATTGGTTGGGGGTAGGGGAGTTGGCTGCGAGATTGGCCCATTGGTGAGGCAGCAAACCTAGCAGCATATCGGTTTCGGTTCCTTCTTTGACATCTGTGCTTACGACGAAGTCGGTAGTCATCAGAGAAGTCGTTTCATCATAGTCCCAGGTGGTGGTAGTATTGGTCGGAAATACGTAAGCGTAGCTTTTGTATTCATTTGCTACGGTAGTGATGTTGGTGGCGTCGAGGGGGATAAAAGCCATCGACCAATAGTTTTTGCCATCGAGGGTGGAGGTGTAACTGTTGCCATTTTGCATCCAAACACTGCCAACAGGCGCGTAGACGGCGAAGTCAGCCCCATTGCGAGCGTCGGTGATGATGAGCATTTCATTGTCGATGACGACTGTGCCTTGGTTGACGGTGATCTCGGCGAGATCGGCGGCGTCTTTTTCGAAGTATAAGAAAGGCATCCCGATCCCAGAAGTAGCTTGGAAGTGGTGGCTGGCATTTTGCCAATCCATGGTGATGGTCCAATCTGAGTAGTCAGAGATATTGGCAGCCGAAGCATTGAGGCCACTAACGCCTACAATAACTGGCAAAATATTGTCAATTACACCCCAAGGAATATAGCTAACAACGAGCCCATCATTGACGGTCTTGAGGGTGTAGGGATAATTGAAGAGATTATCTGCGTGAGGGTTTTTTACCTTGGCTGACCACCAATCATTGGTGGGAACCGGTTTGCCGGCTGCATTGCCGGTGAGGTAAGGATTGCCAGAAGGGAAAGAGTTCCGCCCGGCGGCATCTACTCCCGGAAAAGTAGTGGTGTAGCTACCACTACCAGCGGGAATAATTTGCGCTTCTATCGTTCCGCGAAGCGGTAACAACAAAAGGAGAAAAAGAAACAGTGAGGGAGAAAAGGTAATTTTAAGGCGCATGAGGGCAAAATTGAGGGTATAGGGCAAAGCATCTTTTGGATAGAGAAATGCTAATATCTTAATATGCTCAATAATGTACTCCTCCCCAAGTAAATTCCTCTATGTGTAGTCATGATGTAGTGGACCCTCAAGCTTTGCAAGCCGAACCGAAACTATAAAAGTTTGTCGACGATGGAATGAAGCAGAAGCATTAGCGGTCCAAGTAACTCAGCTACATCAAAATCTAAATATCAATGAAAAAGAGTTACCGAAAACTGATCGGCTTTGCCGTATTATTATTTTTTGTCCCCAAGCTTCATGCCCAAGTGAGTACCCAGTGGGGGCCAGATGGCTTTGTGAAGATCGAGAATGGCTTAGCGGGTTTAAATTCAAATATTGCTAATGGAGATATTTTTGGCCAAGATCACGACAAAGTCGGAGACGTCAATGGCGACGGGATCATTGACCTTGTGGTTGGTTCACGGACCGCTGATGATGGGGGCACAGATAATGGGGCGGTGCATATCCTCTTTATGAATAATGATGGGACGGTTCAGTCGAACCAAAAGATTTCCATGCTGGAAGGGGGATTTACGGGTACGCTCACTCAGGGCAATAATTTTGGCTATGGCGTAGCCGGTATTGGCGATTATGACGATGATGGTATCCCTGATATTGCGGTTGCTGCCCCTCTTACGACCGACCAGGCCATTTATATTATTCATTTGAACGCGGACGGAACGGTAAAAAGTCATGTAAAAAATGCAAATATGCCTTGTCTCGGTATCACTGCGGTTGGTGATTTAAATAATGATGGACGAATTGATTTGGTCGCTTGTGATCCGAGTTCCGATCTAGATGGTGCGAATATTGGTGCGATCAGGATATTGTTTTTTGATGCTAGCTCAAGCATTGTCCAATCAGAGACAAAGCTTATCAATCCATCTAATGGCGGTTTTGGGACGGGATTAGTGGCAGGAGATCAGTTTGGCGGCAGAGAGGTTGCGAGAATGGGTGATTTAGATAATGATGGTACAATAGAGATGGCGGTTGGCGCATTTCGCTCAGATGGGGGGAAAGGCGCAATTTGGATATTGTCATTGGACAGTACGACGCTTGATGTCGTTTCTAAACAAAAAATTACCGAAGGATTGGGAGGCTTTGGAGATGTTTTATCTGCTGCTACTAATCCAAACGGCTCTGATGGCGCCCAATTTGGTCATGCACTGTGTAATGCAGGAGACCTAAATGGAGATGGGATTAATGACTTGATGACGGGGGCTAATCAACAAAGTGAAGGTTATATCTTGTATTTGAATGCTGATAAAACCGTAAAGACCTTTACGAAAATAACGAATGATGAGGGCGGTTTTGGATTAGTCCTGCAGTCTAATGAGAGATTTGCTCGTTCAATTTCTTTTGTGGGTGATTTGAGAGGAGACGGAACGATCGCGGTAACCTATGGCGGTGGAGCGGGTGGCACTGCTGGAGGAAGCTTGTATTTGTTGTTTTTAAAGCCTTGTGGTTTTTCCCAAGAAACAGGCTTTAACCGTTGGAGTGGAGGAAACACTTTGTTTTCAAATTGGGATCATCCTTCCCAAATGCTCACGGGAGATTCTTTAAGCTTTGAACAATGTACTTATAAGGCCTTTGAAACCGATGCGGCTTATGTGACCTACAACTTCAATGATGGTAGGTGTATTTGTGTGGATTCTGCTGCTATTTTAGTTGCCAGTACAGAATTAAGTACAGCATTTTCAAACCAATGTTATAGTGGTGTATTGTCAACCAGTCTTACCGAATTAGATCCTGCATATCAGGCCGTCGCTTATCCCAATCCGACTACTTCAGAACTGGTTTTCAAGATCAATCAAACTGCATTTAGCGATCAAGATAGGTTACAACTATTTTCTATCATGGGGCAG
>JBCAWW010000500.1:0-4744 GCA_038534415.1 Bacteroidota bacterium
GTATAGATCCCGTCTAATTCGCGGCCGGATTGAGCATAATCTAAACCATAGCCAACCACAAAGGCAGGAGGGATATTATAGCCCACGTAGCGCGGTAGGTTTTTGCCTTTGAAGTTAGCTTCTTTGAAAAGCAGGGAGACAATTTCGACCGAGGCGGCTTTCTTTTGCGTAAGATACTCCTTGACATAGTCGAAGGTAAGTCCAGAATCTACAATATCTTCCACGATCAAGACATGACGGTCCTCAATGTCTATATCCAGACCAACAAGTAATTCGACTTTTCCCGAACTTTGCATGGACTTACCATAACTGGAGACTCGGATAAACTGCAACTCTGGCTGGACATCGAGGCGTCGGATGAGGTCTGCAGCAAACAAAAAGGCTCCATTTAGGATTGGTAGCAATATAGGACGCTTACCAACGTACTCTTGATTGAGTGTATCGGCTAGCTCTTGCACACGAGCTTCGATCTGTTGGGGGGTGAGGAAAAGGCGGAAATCTTTGTCTCGGACGCGTACGGTTTTCATAATCTCAAAGATGCATAAAATACTGTTTAGGATACAAAATTTACGGAATCCACAATCCTGTGGAAAAATATTCCGTTTTATCCTAATACAATGCTTATTTTTGTATAAGTCGAACCTAAATTCATACGATTCGTGAGCGACGCAATCAAACACGAATGTGGCATTGGCCTCATTCGGCTCCTAAAACCCCTAGATTATTATCAGGAGAAGTACGGTTCAGCTCTATGGGGACTGAACAAGATGTACCTCTTGATGGAGAAACAACGAAATCGGGGTCAAGATGGCGCCGGTTTAGTTTCTGTCAAACTCAATGTAAAGCCCGGTCGGCGCTATATGTTCCGCAAACGCAACAACGAGTCTTCTCCTTGGACCAAGTTGTTTGCCGAAGTTGACCAAGAGCTTTCAGAGTTTAACAAGGCCAATCCTGCAGATCATAGTGAAGCAGAAGTGCTCAAACAAGGATTTCCCTTCGCAGGCGAAGTCTTGATGGGCCACCTCCGCTATGGTACGCATGGAGAGTATGACATTAGCCATTGTCATCCCGTAATCCGCAATTCAGAGTATCAAAATCGAAGCCTTGCCTTGGCAGGTAACTTCAATTTGACCAATGTGGATTATATCTTCCAAAAGCTCGTAGAGTTAGGACAGCATCCTCGCTACCAAACGGATACCGAGACGATATTGGAGAGGATCGGGCATTTCCTGCAAACGGCTAATGAACACCTTTACGACAAATTTAAGAAGCAAGGGTTTTCTCGTAACGAAATTGCCAAGCTGATCTCCGAAGAAATCAACATCACCAAGATCATGCGCAATGTGGCCAAGATTTGGGATGGAGGTTATGTAATCGGAGGCATTATCGGCAACGGTGATGCCTTTGTTGCTAGAGACCCTAACGGTATTCGTCCCTGCTTCTACTATCATAATGATGAGTTTATGGTTGCCGCTTCTGAACGAGCCGCGATCACGACAGTTTTTGACTTACACCCAAATGATGTCGAGGAGCTAGAACCGGGGCATGTATTGTCCGTCAAAGGCGGTACCGGCAATATCAAAATCAAAGCTTTTGCCAAGCCAGGCAAAAAATTGAGTTGCTCATTTGAACGTATCTACTTCTCTCGTGGCAATGATGTCGACATATACCGCGAGCGTAAAAATCTAGGTAAAGAGGTAACCCCCATGGTACTTGATGCCATCGATCACGACCTCGACAATACCGTATTTGGCTATATCCCCAACACGGCCGAAAGTTCATTTTGGGGCATGGTCAAAGAAGTAGAAAATCACCTCAACGAGCAAAAGATCGAGTTTGTCAAAGCCTTAGGCCCCAAAGCCAAAGAAAAAGACCTCACTCGTATCATGAATATGCGCATGCGCGTAGAGAAAGTCATTTTGAAGGACGTCAAGATGCGTACCTTCATCACCGATGACTCTTCCCGCAATGACTTGGTAGCGCACGTATATGACATCACTCGTGGTATCGTGCGCAATCACGTGGACAATTTGGTACTCATCGATGATTCGATCGTGAGAGGTACGACCCTCAAGCGTAGTATCCTCCACATGCTAGAAAAGCTTAAGCCGCGCAAAGTGGTGATCGTTTCTTCTGCACCCCAGATTCGCTACCCTGATTGCTACGGCATTGATATGTCTCAAATCGGCAAATTGGTTGCCTTTCAAGCGGCGATTCAACTGCACAAAGATCGCGGTACCGAAGATGAGATCCATCGCGTCTATCGCAAAATTCTCAGCATGAAGTCAGAAAACAGCATGCATGAGCGCAATGTGGTCAAAGATATTTACGCACCTTTTAGTGAGGTAGAAATCTCCGCCAAGATCACTGAGATTGTCAGTCCAGAGAACTTTAGTCCAGAGATAGAAATCGTGTATCAACCACTGGCCAATCTACCGAAAGCCATTCCAGATCATTTGGGTGATTGGTATTTCTCCGGCAACTATCCAACACCGGGAGGTAATCGGGTCGTCAACCAAGCATTTTTGAACTATTATGAAGGCAAGACTGTACGTGCTTATCAAGAAGCGACCGTATAGCTTGAGTCTTTAACAATATATTTGCATGAGCCACCCTTGGATCGAGGGTGGTTCTTTTTTTATTGCTGCTTCGCAGAACGCTTCCCTCTCTTTCTCTACCCTTTGAGCTTAAAGTTCAAGCGCCAAAGCACTTAATGACATAGACCGCTTAGGCAATAGGCTGCTCCCTAAGTAGCAGCACACAAGCATGGGTGCAGGCATATAAGCCGCACCGAGATAAGCGTTCTGCGAAGCAGCCACAAAAAAAAAGGATGGCCGCACGATACGACCATCCCGATTAATATCTACTAACTAGAGACTATTCTTTTACAAACTTGATCGTTTCTCGGCGTGATTGACCAAGCAGCGTCAAGTGATAAATCCCTGCTGGAAGTTCTGCTACGCTTAGCTTGGCGCGAGCAGAGGCAGATTTAACCAGACGACCGGTAAGATCATATAATTCGATCTGTTTGAACTCACTCAAATCACCCTCTAGTTGCAAACTATTTTGCACTGGATTGGGCAATAAGGAGATCGTTGGCTCCGGACTTAGATTGGCTTTTTTGTAAACCCCAATCGGAGACAGTCCACAATCGTAAACGACCCCATCATAAGAATCCTGTATAGGCACATCTGGAATCGGAGCAAAGAGGTTGTCAGGTACGAGAGCTTGCACAGATTGGCCAAATGGAAACGAAAATGGCGTTTCGAAAAACCCATTGACCGGGATACAGGAAGAGGGCGAAGAATCAAGCACTCTTAGATAATTGTCATCAGATGGAAAAGGCAAGATGGTACCAGCCCCAAAAGTAGGATGAGCCAAGAACAGATAGGAAGCTGCCGGCACAAATGAAGGTTGTAAGGCGGTATAAGCGACTGGAAATCCTTCTTTAAAACCCGGCGCGTAGTCAAATTCACGCGCACTGATCGATCCTAAACCAGGAGGAATCTGTCCAAGACCCGTTGAGAAGACTCCCGCGAAGTCTTGCATCGTCAGCATCAATTCAATGCTCCCGCTTGCAGGATCATAATTGATATCATCAGAATAGACATTGTTTTTGCCTGCAAAAGGCGGAAAAACCAAAGCCGTAACCGGATTGAAGAAAGGATCAATAATGCCCAAGCCAATCACTTGATTGAAAGCATAATGGCTGAGATAATATTGACCACCATCGTCGGTAAGCGAGAGATGTTGCTCCGGAGCGCCTGGGTTAAAATCATAGAGATTTAAGGGTGCTCCCAAAGCGGTACCTGAACCCTGGTCCCACTCTACGAGGAAGGCTTCCTCCTGAGGGCCATTGCCACTATAGGCTCCAGACATGACGTAGTTGCCGCTAATCGTACTTTGGATCAAATCCGTAAGGCGGAAAAGTTCCGGTAGATTTGACTGCTCACGTACGGTTTCAAAAAAGAGGATGTTACCCGCAGGATCGAGTTTCAAGATCGCCAAACCACTCCAATCATTGGGATTGTTGAGGTTGGGAGCGATAGTCTGAAAGCTGATACCGATCACAAAATCTCCATTGAAATCCTGTATGATCTGCATATCACTCACGCTGACACCATCTCCAGTGAGCAGCGGCGTTGACCACAAGACCGCACCAGAAAATATGTCTACGCTAAAGACATAAGGAAAACTAGTAATCTGTGAATCAAACTCTTGGCTTGCAGCCACTACAAGCTGATTACCATCCTCTTCCAAACCATGAAAAGTAAGAAAGGGAGCATAGTTGGGGCTGTAGTACATACCATCCCATACTTGGCCATATCCGCCTCCTAGGCTAGGAACAAAGCTTTGCAGATAAACAGTATGCTTGGGGAAAAAATCGATAGTCGTACCCCAAATCGCTTGAAAACCATTGGAATAAACCAGATTGTCATTTTCCCATTCATCATGGGTCGCGATGATTTCTCCGGGGCCGCTAGATTCGAAGGTAAAATTAGCCGATTGGCCAAAAGCTTGTGCGAGAGAGCTGATAAAAACTAGGCACATAGCTATCCTAGTCCAATTTAAATGTTCATTTAGGTAAATGATTTTTTTGATCGAAATAAAAAAGTATTAGAAATTGTGACAATAATAATTATATTGAGCTCAATCTCTTGCGCGCAGAGAACTGCATTAGCATACTTCCACTCATTTTTTTTGAACTTCTAATGCAATCCAAAAAATGAAACATTTTAATTGG
>JBCAWW010000501.1:0-4741 GCA_038534415.1 Bacteroidota bacterium
TCCTTCATGCTAGATTCTATTTCTCAGCCCCTACCAGCATTTGAAAAAATAAAACCCCTCATGGTTTCAGAGCACTTCTCCACCCAATATTGTATGGGAGGTGAACAGGAATCCTATGAGATGTATTTCAGCAGGCAGTTTAAAAAGATGAAGAAACCCATCTCAGGGTTAGAAACCGCCAAAGAGCAAATGAAATATCTAGATGGAGTGTCCATGGATGATCAAATTGAAGGCCTGCTCCAAATTGTCAATACGCCAGAGGAAGTTTGCGCACAATACGACCAAATGCTCGCTCTTTACCGTCAGCAACGGCTTGGAGATCTCCTCAGCTTAACAGCTGGAGAAGAGACTTTAGAAGAGTCGCTCGAAGGCCTGCTCAATGAACGAAATGAAAATTGGATCCCTCAATTGGAAAAGATGATGAAGAAGGAATCCGTCTTTATTGCAGTAGGAGCCGCCCATTTGCCGGGCGAAAATGGCGTTATTGAGCTGCTAAGAGCCGCTGGATACAAGTTAAAACCTATAATAAAATAACCGTCAAAACAGTATATTTTACCGTTTACTTAATTGTCCTGCCCTTCTACTGAAAATAGAAGAGCAGGATTTTCTCTTGGATACATTCTTTCGTAGATTTAGTCAATAGCATTTTTGCCGATCATGTCAAGCAAACGGCCATCCTTATTAGCACATATAACAGCCAATCAAGATCCTTACGTATTGCGTATGGTTTTGATTGCCGGGGGATTGCTATGCTTAATCCTAGGTCCAAGTATTCCTTATTTCGTGCCCAAACTCAATGTTCCCCTTTGGGTTTCATTGTTCGTTGGCGTTTGTGGTCTAGGAGTGGGGATCCTCTCCGGTTATCATAAATGGACACGAAAAAACTTACCAGAAATAGCCTTCTTGGTCTTCATTCTGGTATACCTAGCGATGATCTTTTTGGCCTATCTCAATGGGCTCAGCTTTGGTTTTGCCGGAGTCTTATTGGTCATCCAAGTCTTATTTGCTTTGTCGTTTAGGAGACTCGGAGACTTTGCCATTTTTGGGATGGCTAGCATATTGCTCTTCACGCTATGCTCACTGGCTTTTTCAAGCTTACAAGTCCCTCCTAACTTATTTGTCCTCTTGATTAGTTCGGCCACCATTGCCTCAGGTCTATATCTTTGGTTGCGAGAGTCTGGTCAAAAGCGAATTCAAGAGGCGGGCTTGCTGCTCGACGAAATGTTGGATCACACCTCTACTGCTACCTTCTTGATAGACACCCATGGGCGCCAAGTTTTGTATGCCAATAGAGCGGGAGAGTCCTTTTATCAAGAACAAACAGATTCAGCGCCATTAACAGCGGAAAATTTATTGGGTCTATTTGACCTTACCTCCTCATTTCTCATTGTCCACCTCAAATCGCCCGGCCATATTGAGGAGAGATCAATCGCTTTGCGAGACGGTAGTGAGATTGAATTACAAATGCGCAAATTGGATTTAGGCTCGCATTATGCCTATCTCCTTAGGTCGACCCTAAGAGTCGCTCCAGTATTGAGTCATACCGTCAATACCAACTTACCTGATTCCTATTTACAAGCGATCCCTGATGTATTCATTAGTCTTGACTATAATGGTAAGATTGTAAGCCTCCGCTCTCCAAATCATTTTAAGGAGCTACAACCAGTTGGACGCTTCCTTGATGAGCATTTTAGCAGCTTGAGTAGCCAGGTCATGTCTACCACCAAACAAAAAGAGGCTGAAAAACTACTCGATCAGGCCGTTGTTTCAGGTCATATCCAGCAAATGGAATTCATGACCGTCCTTGACGGTATCAACCAATATTATGACCTCAGGATTGTACCTGTCCCAGAGCAGGAAAAGATACTGGCCATCATTCGGGATATCACCAATAATATCGAAGTTGAGCAGGCCCTCAACCAATCAGAACAAAACTATAGAGAGATATTCAATATCGGGACTGATGGTCTTATTATCCTCGATCCCAATAGTTTCCAAGCCCACGAGACCAATCAAGTTGCCGCACAAATCTTAGGTTATAGCCCTGAAGAGCTTGCGGAAAAATCTTTGTTGAGCCTCAACGCTTTCCCTCAATCAGATGAGCTAGAAAAGCTATTGAGCCAAAATGATTCAGATAATTTCCAAAACCTTAACTGCACCCTGGTACGGAAAGGTGGTGAATGGATTGAAGTAGAAGCCACTGCCAAAAAAGTAGTAATTGGTGGTAATTTTCGGGTTATGCTGACCCTAAGGGATATCAGCGAGAAAATAGAATTTAGCCAACGGATCGGTCGATATACAGATATGTTTGAGGCCGCCGACATTGGGATGATGCTCTTGCATATGGAGGATATCGACAATGATGCTAGTCTAAGGTTCATTACCTGTAACCCACATGCAGAACAACTAATCGGAAAAACCGCCAGCAAAATTGCCGGGAAATCTATTGATGAGGTAATGCCACATTGGCGGATGCTCAAAGTGCCCGAAAATATGGCCAAAGTTGTGCAAAGTGGTGAGCATATGTTGATTGAAAACATGCTCTATCATGACCGTAACCTGCAACCTCAATATTGGCGTACTAAATTTATTCCTCTCCCCGGTGGTTACTTGGGCATGCTTTTCGAAAAGGTAACCGAACAACGCACACGCGAGCAATTGCTTATTCATAGCGAACAGCGCTTCAGAGACCTTTTCAATGGCTCACCTGAAGGTATCTTCGTAACAGACCTCAATGGCAAAATCAGAGATGCCAATCCTGCGGCCTGCCGCCTTTATCAAAACGATATAGAAATCCTGTCAAACCGGACCTTCATCGACCTTGTGCCAGAAGAACATAGAGCAGAAGCAAAGATGAAGTTTGATGAGATGGTCAAAGGCAATATCGGCTATATGGAATCCTTGGCCTTGGCCAAAAATGGCCGCAGCATCCCCATCGAGATCAGAGGACGCCAAATCGAATTTGACGGCGAATCTGCTGCGATCCTTCACCTAAGTGATATAAGCGAACGTAGATCAGCCGAAGATCGATTAAGACTTTTCCGAAGCCTGATCAACCAATCTACAGATGCCATCTTTGTCTTAGACCCAAAGACTGGCAAAGTACTAGACTTCAACGAACAAATGCCCAGTAGCCTTGGCTACAATAGCCAAGAAATGCGGGCCTTAAAGCTCTACGATTTCTCAACCACCTTAGAGCAACATAACCCCTTACGGACCGAAGACATCATGCGCCTCACGGCCTCCGGTTCTTCCATCTACATTGGTCGCCATCGCCGCAAAGATGGCACTTCCTTCCCTGTTGAAGTCAATATTGGCTCGGTTAGCATCTTTGATCGCGAATATCTGGTAGGTGTTGCCCGCGACATTACCGAACGTCTTCACAATGAAGCCGCCATCCGTCAGAGTGAGCAAAAATACCGCACGCTAGTAGAGCGGATGAACGAAGGCTTGATACTCACCGACAATGATGAAACCATCCTCTTTGTCAATGACCGAATGGCCCAAATCTTAGGACTCCAAAGCACCCAACTACTCGGACATCGCTCTTATGAAGTCCTTCTCGGCGTAGATGAAGAAACCGTCGAATTGATCAAAGCAAAGTCCGCCCTGCGAAGGAGAGGTATTTCAGATCAGTATGAGCTGAGACTACGCAAGACCAATGGCGACATTATTTGGGTGCTCGTTGCAGGTGCTCCTTATGTAGATTCCAATGGCGATTCGATTGGTACCATCGCCATCATTACTGACATCACCAATCGTAAACAGACCGAAATCAAGCTGCAAGACAAAAACAATGAGCTTGATGCCTTCGTTTATAAGGCTTCGCATGACCTCAAAGGCCCTTTGGCTTCAATCATTGGGCTGACCAATATTGCCCGGGATGAGGTGCAAAGTGAGGCCGCCATACATTACTTTGACTTGATCGCCAAGAGCACCAAGCGACTCGACGATATCCTCCTCGACCTTATCGACGTTACCCGTATCAATAAAGCCAAACTCCATTTGGAGTCCATCAATCTTGATGATACAGTAAGCGAAATCATCAATAGCCTTAAGCATCAACCAAAGTCTCAAAAAGTCCACTTTGAGACAGACATACGACTGAACAATGGCTTCAAGACTGACAAAAAGGTCTTAATCTCCGTGATTCAAAACTTGCTCGTCAACAGCATCAACTACCAAAACCCTCAGACAGAAAATCCTTTTGTGAGAGTCAGTGCCGTAGAAAATCACGACCGAGTACACTTCCAAGTGGAAGACAACGGCTTGGGCATTCCTTCGCGTTTACAGCACCGCGTCTTTGAAATGTTCTATCGTGGCACCACCAAATCAAAAGGATCAGGCCTAGGACTTTATATCGTCAAAAGCGCGATCGAAAAGCTCCATGGTACCTGCGAACTCCAATCTGAGGAAGGTATCGGCACTACCATCAATTTTACTTTACCTAAAGATATCCCCATCAACCAAAACTAAGAAAACACAATCATCATGAATTTTTTATTTCCTTTTAGCCGTCGGCAAAACCGAGGCTTCGGACTCCTTATGCTTTTTTTGCTGCTAAGTTGGAGCGCTGCTAAAGTCTACTCTTCTTTTGAGCCACCGCTGCGCGGAACGCTTCCCTTTGATCAATTTCCTGTATTTGCCAGTCGCTATTCTCCCCCTTGCATTGAAATCAACCAAGCCACTCAGGCCAGTTGGGATTCTCTACCCGGCATCGGTGCCAAGCTCAGTGATAGAA
>JBCAWW010000502.1:0-4730 GCA_038534415.1 Bacteroidota bacterium
CCCTGCAAAAGAAATATTACCAATAAAGGCTTTTTTGACCCCTCCATTGGGTAAGCTGAGTTTGCCTTGTAGATGTGTCTTGCCGAGCACACTTAGACTTTGCCCCTTATCGCTCAGATAAAGCGAAAAATCGAAGCGTTTAGGAATCTCTTGTCCCAATAGAGCAGACCGAGAAGCAGATTGTGAGGCATGAGTAGCGCGAGCATGAATCAATTGAAATAGGCCCCAGGGTTCACTCTGGGCATAAAATGAGTCAATCTCAGAGTCAAAAAGAGCGATTTTGCTAGTTGAAAACGGATCTCCATAGGCGAGCTGCAAATTCAGCCCGGACTGAAGATTTCGTTGAGCGAGTTGCTGATGATATAAGCGTTCAGCGAAGCTGTGCTGCTGAGTATTGACCACCAAATATGTACTCAAAAGCGTGCAGATCACCAGCGATAATAATACCACATAGATCAAGGCTCCCCCTTGCAATTTTTGATGGTTAAGTGTTATTGCTTTCATCATCGGAGGACATTGATAGTGGTGTCAGCCATCGCGATTTGGAGGCTGTTTTGCTCGATGGCATTTATGCGGATGCCTTCGATTTGGTCGCCCGGACGGATCGTGTGGCTTCTGCCATTGATCAGGAGGATGGCAGTGCGATTGAGGCTGTCTCGGCTGGAAATCAGGCCTTGATAGCTAAGTTTGGGCAGGTGTAGCTTGGGTTTGGCTTTGAGGATCACGGCCTTGCCGAACGCCTGCCTCTTTGGGCTCTGACTGAGCGTTCGCTGAGGCGGAGAAACAAAGGACTGCTCAAGAAATGGATCACGATAAGCTAGGCCAAGGATCAAGCTATCAGCGCTAATTCCGAGGCTGTCGATTTCAAATTTTGCTACAGCCAACGCTTGGCTGATGGGCTTGCTTTCGCCGAGCCCACTAAATCGCAGGGCGACAAATCCCCAAATGAGAACTACGCCAGCAATGAGCCATTTTTGGATAGATTTATTGCGCATAATGAAGGGATTTATGGGCGATCATGCGGGTGAGCTGGACGTCTGCGACTAAGAGCTGTTTTTTTTGTCGACCAATGCGTAATTGCTGTAGCTCCAGATGAAGCGCCTGGATGCTCCCTACTCGATCTTTTAGTTCGATCTGATGTAGCAGACTCAGCATTTGAGAGAGTTTGCCCTCGATCCGAAATCGTTCATGAGACAATTCATATTGATCCATTACGGCCTCGATTTGCTGTTGTGGTAGAGCGATCAATTGGAGGTCAAAACTCCGGCAAGCTCCTTCTAGATATTGCAAGAAATCCAGTTGATCCTCTAAGCCTAGCTCTCGGACTTCGAGTATCGCCAATTGCTGATCTATCTGCCTGATTTGGGCGGCTTGCTGGCTAAAAATTTGGTCTGCTTGGGCTACTCTTTGAAGCTTACTTTTGACTTGTTGAGTGCTTTCTATACAGGCCCAAAGCTGTCGTGCTTGGTACATACTCCCATAAGTGAGTATGCCCAGCAGCAAGCCCAACAAGAGCAATCGATAGCGGTGATTAAGGGGATTAATCATGGTTGAGGCTAATTAATAGGATGAAATTGTGCTGTAGAGACTGGTAATCATAATTACTCTGATAGACCTCTGCCTGAGCTACGATTGGCAATTGTTGGCTTGCTGAGGCAAACTGACTGATGAGTTGCATCTCTTTGCTGTGTCCATATAGGACCAAATCGGGCGGGCTGGCTTCCCAATCTGGATCAAGTTTTTTGAGTTGTTTGGCGGTCGGGCGATATAGGAGTTCTTGAAAAGAAAGGGCTGCTGGTGCGAGACTTGCGATTTGGTCGATATACCAAGCGATTCGACTACTTTTGAGGGTGTTTTTGCTTTGGCTTTGCCAGAATGCTTGTTGCTGCGCTAATTGATTTTGCTGCTCATCTAGCTTCTCCAATACGGCCTTATGAAGGAGATAATCGTTCTGCAGAGCAGCAAGCTGATTCTTGAAAAATAGTTGCCCCAATAATAGGCAGCCGAACAAGATGAGCATTCCCAATCCTAAAACACCCAGGACCTTGCTGGCTTTTGCGAGCTGCTGCGTTTTGTGGCGATTGTTGTGGAGTAGTTCTGAACCTGCCGATTGATGCATCCCCGGCCAATAGTAGGCTAAGATGTCAGCGTAGATTTGGGTGTAGATATGCGGTAGTTCTATGGCTTGGGCGAGTTCTTCGATGACGATGCCCCGCTCACAATGAGCCGATTGGCAAAATCCATCGCTCCAAGTGTAGTGCTCGCTTTCAGTGCGAATCTGATAACTGATTTCGGACTTGTAATCTGGCATTGCAGGGACGAGTAATGCCAAGCTTGCACTACTCAGATGTATACTGATGACTCGCTTTTGCTGTTCGCCTAATTGCGTCAAAGCGGCGGCTATCTGTTCTGTCCGGATCACATTGATGAGGCTATGCGTGCCAGTATTTGCTAGGCGTTCATAGGTGAAGTCCTTTGCCGTCTCTACTGCTACTCCCAAGGTGGCCGCGATTATATCTGTCTCTTCGTTTTCGATCCAGTTTTCGACGGTATTTTCTCCTTTGAGCGAAAGCAGGATGGGCAGCGTTCCCCAAAGGCGGAGATAAGCCTCTAAGTCGGCTTGCTTCGCAAAACGCTTCTGCTCTTGGACCACGATGCGGCCTTTTTGATTGAGCGTTCGGAGCATCCGTATCTCATGATCGTCTTGAGAAATCTCCAAAGCAATCAATGCTTGATCGCCATAATAACCGATATGGGTGAAGAGGTTTTTCATCTTAGTGATAGTAGACGACTGGGGTGATATAGATGACGAGGGAGGATTGCTGCTTGCCTTTGCTGTTTTTGCCAAAAAACCACTTGAGTACAGGCACTCGACTCAAAAATGGGAGGCCTGTACTATTGTCTGAAATTGCTTCCTCACTCAAACCACCGAGGATGACGGTTTCGCCATTTTTGACGCGGATGGTAGAGACAAATCTGCGGGTCGCAATGGTGGGTGGTAAGTCCGGTGAAAACTGACCCACTGGCGTCGTAAAGTCCGGCATAATGTCCAGCGTTACCATGCCGTCATCAGAGACGTAGGGCTTGAGTGTCAGGGAAATATTGGCATCTATGCGTTCAAAGCGTTGAGTGAAAGTCTGGAAATTATTGACGGCTCCGCTATTGGAAGTCTGGGTTTCGAGTAGGTAATATTGTGATTGGCCGATCTCGAGACTGGCCTCCCGGCCATTGAGCATCGAGAGCACTGGCTGCATCTTGACTTTGAGATTGCCATTGGTCTCTTGGGCTTGGAGCTGTAGATAGAAATTGCTGTTGAGGACACCGAGATTACTCAAGGCCGGAATCGCCCCCGTTACGGCATTGATTTGGTCCCCATTGAGGGTATAATCTATGCCCGGTAAGACATCTTTGGTCTGACTGATAGAGTCAGCATTGCTTCTGAGTCCGGCACTGACACCAGCGCTCAGCATACGATCTTTGTTGATTTCGACTACCACCATTTCGATCTTGACCATCGGCACAGGGCGGTCAATTTCGGCTAGAAATAAGGCTAGCTCGGCCACGCGATCTGTTGGACCTTTGAGGATGATACGATTGAGTTCTGGATAGTCGATGATCTCGACTCCATTGGCCTCAGAGCGACGGATTTCCGGGGGAGTGCTTGCTGTCAAACTTGGCGTAGAGTTCGTGTAAGAATTGCCATTGCCTCCCCCGTAAGGATTGGAAAATCCGCTATTAAGGTTGTTGCTATAAGGACTATTTAAATTGTTGTAGGAGTTGTTGTTGCGATTGTTGTTTAGCTCGGGATTGCGGTTCATGGCTTGCCGCTGTGGATTGCTTTGTTGACTATTGCTGCTACTACTTTTGGCACCGGGAATTAGTTCAATCGCCTGATAAGTAGGGCGGTAGCGCATACGGACTGTCTGAGTAGTTTGCAGGCCATTGAGTAGTTTGCTGCCGATGAGGTAGATGCCACCATCTCTTTTGTAGGTGTAGTCAGTGCCTTGTAAAACGTAAGAAAGCACATCTTCTAAGCGCGTGATTTCAGCACTGATGGACACCATGCCTTGGAGTTTGTCATAGATCAGGTAGTCAGCCCGACTGCGTTCAAAGATGGCTTTGATCAAACTGGCGAGGTCTGCGTTTTCGGCATGAGTGCTGATGTATTCTTCATCCCCATCGGTAAAGGACTCCACTTCAAAACTGAGGCGATCTAGATTAGGCGCTTGGGGATCTTGTTTGCTTTGCTGAAGGACGAAGTAACCCTTTTTACGGGCGCTGAGACTAAAGCCATTGGTGAGAAAAAGCGCCTCTAATGCAGCATTGAGTTCGGTAGGAGGTAAGAAGGCGGTGATCTGGGCATGCAAGCCTGGCTGAGCCACAATCTTAGTGCCGGTCAAAGCAGAAATCGTACGGATCACTTGATAGAGACTATCGTTTTTGAGATCGACTGAGAGCAAGCCCTCTTCATAACTTATTTTGAGCAGTTTAGGACCAGCGTTCGGCACAGCCGGGGCCTCATAAGGCACAAACTCTAGGATACTGCCGGTAACTTCTATGTCGAAGTCAAAGGTCTTGCAGAGAAAGAGAAAGACAGATTTGACCTTTTCGTCGGTGAGATTGTGGGTGATGATTTTGCCCGGAGTCTCTGCGATATAAAGATTGATTTGGTGCTGGATGCCGATGGCCCGTAGGTACTCTGCCACCGAGACATCACGCAAAGAGAGGGA
>JBCAWW010000503.1:0-4730 GCA_038534415.1 Bacteroidota bacterium
ATACCAGAAACCGCAATATCTATACTTTGCCAGGCGCCATCTCCATTGGGGATAGACTGCGGAATTTCTGCACCGGAACTTATGACAGTGAGATTGGGACTCACCCCATCCACAGTCCAAATATCTAAATGCAAAAACTCCATCGCAGTAATATCAAGCACATTGTTAAATTCGATGCCTTGATAATTAAAGTCTGGATAGGCTAATACTACATTGCCGGGCCCAGTAGGTTCGAATGAGGAACTTGCAGTACCAAATCCGCTTTGTTGCCAATCTGGATTGTAATTAGCCCCCGTTATGTTGTTATATGCATCGCTAAAAATCGAAATCACATCTACTGCGTTTCGTACAGGTGGAGTGGGAGCATCTACTGTGGGTGCCTGAGAAAAGACAGAAAGAGTAGCCAAAAAGAGTAGTAGTAGAGAAAGTTTTTTCATTGTTGAAATTTATAATTGCTCTTTCAACTTAGGGTTTGCAAAGCGAGCAAATAAAGTGTGCGCAATAAACCCCTAGCCGCTTTATTATTTAGAGATTTTATCCTCAAAAATACAGTATAGTAAAAAGTTAATATAACTTTTTACTATAAAATTATCACCAAGTCCGAGACTACTCTCGAAGAAGCATAAATACAGCCCACTTTAACGAATCAGGCGTGCAGCCTCCTGCCCTACCCAACTCCCAATCGCTACGCCCATGCCGCCAAGGCGTACCGCCACCACTGAGCGTTCGCCGAGGCGCTCCAAAATAGGTCGCTTCTCATGGCCTACGCCCAAGATACCGCTCCATTTACGTTCTAACTGCCAAGTTTGATTGGGCAATACCACCTCGTCCAATAGTTGTTTGAGGGCTGTCTCGATGGTAGCACTTTGGCCAAAGTCTGCCGTCGTTTCGCCTTGAGGATCCAGGTTTCTCGCTCCTCCGATCAGCACTCGCCTACCGATATTGCGAAAGTAAACGTAACCCTTATCATAGTGATAACAGCCTTGCCAGGATAGGTTGGGAATTTCTTGGGTGAGCCATACTTGGTTTCGCGCCGGGCGAACGCTTAGGTCAGGCAATAACTGCCGAGCAAAACCATTGGTCGCGATGATAAGTTGCTGAGCGTTTAATTCCCAGCCTTGGCTTGTCAACAAATGGACGCTTGAAGCAGATTCATTTATCTCACTGATTTCCAAGCCATTAAAAATATCGATATCAAGCGATTTTGCTTTGCGCAAAAGTGCTTTCATCATACTACCGGTATCAATTTGGCCTTCGGCTTGATTGTGAATCAAAGCTTCTACGCCCCCAAACCCCAAAGAGGCTAAACGTTCGCGGCTAGCGACAAAAACCTCAGACTCCCCAATCACTTCTTTGAGCCCTTGATTGAAAAGCGGCATTTTTGCTAAGCAAAGCTCGTAGGTGGAGCGTTCGCTGGGGCGAAAAAGCTCAAAACCACCTCTATGCTCATAGCCGATAGCCTGATCCCCCAAAGTCTCTCTCAATGCTTTGAGGCCCAGCCAGCGCTTTTCTACCAGCTCCCACACTGCCTCTTCCCCCATGCTTTCCACATCATCGATCAACTCGGTCATACTACCAAAACAGGCAAAACCGGCATTACGCGTACTCGCACCTGCAGGGATGACACCCCGTTCCAGCACGACGACTTTTCGTTTAGGACTGGCCTCCTTCAAGGCAATCGCGGCATTAAGCCCCACGATCCCACTACCGATAATGGCGACGTCTATATCCTTAAAAAAACTCTGATATTCCCAGTGGCTTAGATTCATGACACAAAGGAAGGCAAAAGTACGGACTGGCAAAACCAGCGGGCAAGATTAGTATCCCGCAGCATGGCCATCTTTGCGCGATTCACTGGCCCCAAAGTAGACGCCTCGCTCATCATCCCACATGATGGCTTGATAGCCGCCATAGCCACCGGCGCTGAAATTGACTTTATGACCCATTCGCTCCAAAGCACGGATTGTTTGATAATCAAAACCACTTTCCAGGTTCAGGATCCCCCCATCAGTCATTTTTTCATCCGTCGGTTGAGAAGAGCCATCGTGACGCATACGAGGTGCATCACCAGCTTCTTGGAGATTCATGCCAAAGTCGATCATATTGACCAAGATTTGCACATGCCCTTGGGGTTGCATGCCGCCTCCCATCACGCCAAAGCTCATAAAAGGCTTGCCGTCTTTGGTTACAAAGGCTGGGATGATGGTATGAAAAGGGCGTTTACCGGGCGCATACACATTAAAATGCCCTTCTTCTAGTGAGAAAAGCTGCCCTCTATCTTGTAGCATAAAGCCTAAATCTCCGGGCACCACCCCAGAACCCATACCGCGATAATTGCTTTGGATAAAAGAGACCATATTACCGTCCTTATCAGCAGTGGTGAGATAGATGGTGTCTCCGTCTTTTAATTTCCCTGCGGGGAACGATCGGCCGGCTCTCGCAGGATTGAACAATTCCATCCGCTCTTGGGCGTACTCCTTTGAGATCAACCACTCGACTGGCACTTCATTGAAGGCCATATCCGCATAAAACTTAGCGCGGTCTTCATAGGCAATTTTTTTGGCTTCTGTAATCAGGTGCAGGTATTCAGGACTCCCAAATCCCATGGAAGCAATGTCGTAAGGCTCCATTATATTGAGCATTTGCAAAGCGGCAATACCTTGGCCGTTGGGCGGTAACTCCCAAACATCATAACCACGATAATTAGTGGATACCGGTTCGACCCATTCAGATTGGTGAGCGGCTAAGTCATCATAAGACAAGAAGCCGTCGATTGATTTCATATGAGCGTCGATCTTGCGGGCGATTTCTCCTTTGTAGAACGCATCCCTCCCACCATCAACGATCATCTGGAGGGTATTGGCAAGGCGTGGGTTAGCAAATACATCTCCCTTCCTGGGTGCTTTGCCTCCGGGCATATAGGTATCCGCAAAATTGGGACGATTTTTAAAACCTCGGGCAGTACGACCGATATAATAGGCGATCAACTCACTTACGGGAAAACCTTCATTGGCATAATTGATTGCAGGAGTCAGGATATCTTGGATAGGAAGTTTGCCAAATTTTTTGTGCAACTCGAACCAACCGTCAACGGCGCCTGGAACAGAGACCGGAAGTGGTCCATAAGCAGGTATACTCCTCATGCCCTGCTCCTTGAAATAATCTAGGGTCAGTGATTGAGGCGAGCGGCCACTCGCGTTGAGGCCATACAGCTTTTGGGTCTTGGCATCCCAAACGATAGCGAATAAATCGCCCCCAATGCCACAGCCAGTCGGTTCCATTAATCCGAGGGTTGCATTGGCCGCGATGGCAGCGTCTACGGCACTTCCTCCGTTCTTGAGTATATCTATGGCTACTTGTGTAGAGAGGGGTTGCGAGGTGGCTGCCATCCCATTGCGGGCGATCACTTCTGATCTAGTGGCAAAGTTTTGTCCAGTCAATCGATCCTGAGCGTGCAACGTCTGGCAAATTAGAACCGTCGTTATCAGTAGCAGTAGATTTCGCATATTTGTCTGTATTTTTGTACAAAATAATAATTGAATGACTCCTATGAGCCGAATTTGTTTCATAATTAGTTTGAGTGTACTGGCAATCTTCACCTTCAGTGCATGTGGTGAGACGATCACTTTTGATGAGCAGCAAGAGATTGATCGTGCCATCATTGAAGAATATGTCGCAACCAATAACCTACAGGGTGAGTACACAGAACAAGGTATCTTTTATTCGATCCTAGAGGAAGGGGTTGGAACCGCAACGCCTAATATTAGCTCTACAATCTTGATTGACTACGTGGGCACTTTGCTCGACGGCACTGAGTTTGATTCTTCGGAGGGATTTCCCCGTGAGTTTCAACTATTCTCACTCATTAGAGGTTGGCAAATTGGTCTAGAGAAATTCAAGGCTGAGAGCAAAGGGATTTTAATTATCCCATCTCGCTTTGCCTACCAAGAAAATGGCTCCCTTGATGGTAGCATTGGTCCTAATACCGTGATTCGCTTCGATATCGAATTGATCGAGTTTAACTAGGCCACGCTTGGGTTCTATTTGACTTTTGAACCCTCCCACATCGCTACTTTTTTACGATCTTTCATGCCTTTGTACATGAGAGGAATCCAACCTAATACGGGTAAAAAATAAGCGAAAACGATGGGATTGTGCCAAATGATCTTCCAAAATCTTAACCAGCCTCGAGTAATCCCTCGGGGCGGTTCTTTTTCTGAGCGGTAGCGTCGGTCATATTCTGAGAACAAGGCAGGCCAGCCAAAAGGAGTCCAATACGGGAGAGAGCGAAAGTTCTTTCCAAAATTGCGAAATAACTCCCCCCAATTGAACGGCTTTTTACCGAAAGATTCAACATTCTTTGTGAGATGAAGCTGCATATCCGCTTGTATCTCATCCCTCACTGCTGCAATTTCTTCTTGGGTCAAGTCTTCTAAGTCTTTGTTGCCTACCATCTCCGAGGGGCTATAACGATTGCCCATAACGTAGGTCAACTTAGCCGGAAAAGCATAATAAAATGTCCAAGGCTGCAATAATAAGAGAGGGGTTTGCAAAGCAACTGGCAAATAAGGCACACCAATTTTATTGACCTGCCGATCGAGCCATTTCCAGCTATAGGAGTAGGGATTGATATATTCTCCATTGACGCAGGATATCCCGACAATGTCTGTTTTGTGTTTGATCGCCATCCGGATCATAGAGGTAGAAAAAGTCTGTAGCTGGTATTTACG
>JBCAWW010000504.1:0-4730 GCA_038534415.1 Bacteroidota bacterium
TTTCATTTGCTTAGCAAATGAAAGCCAGAATAGTATTATCCTTGTTGATCCTTTTGACATCAGTGAGTCTGAATGCTCAAGATAGTACGGCCCTAGATGTGGATCGCTTTGATGAGATGAGAGGCATCGGACTTCGCTTTGCGAGTAATATCAATTATTTCCCCAGAGCCCTTCAATATAATCTAGTGCCTGATGGTTTCACAACAGGCATTTTTGGCGTTTACTATAGCAATTATACGCCCAAAAGTGGCTACGAGATTGGAGGCAATATTGTCTTTAAAAATGGAGGCGAGGGTTTCAACTTGCCCGTGGTAATGACAGATTTTTCACCGGATCAAAGCCTTGGTTTGGGGGGAATCGAAATGGACCTTAAAGTCGGACCTCGCTTTGGGTCCTTTAATCCCAAGATTGGCTATATCCTTGGGTATCGCTTTTATCAGGAAGGCTTTTTGCGCGATGGCGCTACGGGAGAAGTGAATCCTTGGTATTTGATGCTGCCGCTTGGTGTCTCTGGCATTTGGGCCACCAATTTTGGTACAGTCGGCGTAGGAGGCTTTTACAATGTCGGGATTCTCAATGTCCTCAAAAATCCTGATCCGGGTGCAGGGAGCGGGAGCATTTATGACGGAGGCCGCCATCGGTATATCAACCTAGAGATTATTGTCACCTATGGGGTGCGATAATGCAGGGCTGCAATTTTGGCCATGAGTCTTTCCAAATACTTTTGGTCCACGGTTGAGAAATCATCCACTTGATCACTATCTACATCTAGGATAAGCTTAGTTTCTTGGTTTACCACTAGTGGAACGACTATCTCCGAACGCGAGAGCGCGCTACAAGCTATATGCCCCGGAAAGAGCTCTACATCGGGAACGATGAGGGTTTCTTGGCGTTCGGCGCTGGAGCCGCAAACTCCTTTACCCATCGCAATCCTGGTACAGGCTAATGGTCCTTGAAAAGGCCCTAAAACTAATTCTTCACCATTCCAGCGGTAAAAACCTACCCAAAAAAAGCCTAATGCCTCTTTGAGCATCGCACTCGCGTTGGCGAGATTGGCAATCAAATCTGATTCTGCACTGATGACTGCCTCAATCTGAGGGATTAATTCCTCATAGGCTTGCTCGCGACTAAGGCCTTCGGTAATGTATATAGATTCAGCCATGATGTAGTTTTGAGATAATTAGCGGCTTGAATTTAGCAGTAAATCCAAGCCGCTAATGTCTTTTTATCGATACAAAGTTACGGTACCCGTTCGTCTACTCCCAACGCCGCTATAGCCATTACCATTGGCGACAAAGATGTAGACCCCTTCGGGCGCTGGACCTCCTTCTCTCATCGTACCGTCCCACCCTTCTTCGATATCGTTGGTGGTGTAGATCAGCTCTCCCCAGCGATTGTAAATGTCCATCTTAAACTGATCGACAAAAGTCCCTTTGAGGACAAAACGATCGTTTTTGCCATCATTGTTTGGGGTAAAGGCGGTCGGAGCAAACATGAGAGGGTCAAGCGTAACGCACACTTCATTAGAATGGCTAACGGCACTATTGCCCCCAAACTCTACGGCCGTGATTCGATAGCAGTTGATCGGTTGCCCGATATCCGCATCTTCATCCAAGTAACTAAGGTTGCCGCCACTGGTTTCGGCTTGGAGGCCCCATTGCCCAGTTGACTCATTATAGATCTCAATGAGGTATTTCTCAACTCCCAGCTCCCATTGCTCATAAGCTGACCAATCCAATTGGACGCGGCCATTGCTGTACAATGCTTCGAGGACAATCGTTCGGCCCAGCCGCCCCACAGGTGTAAGATCCCCGCAGGTATCGATCGCAAAGGCTCGATAATCATAAGATTGCAAACTGACATCTACCATCGCATCGACATAAGAATAAGTACTCGTGCTAATAGGGCCAGTTACGAGGGATTGGTACCCATTTCCATCATCTTTTTCGATTAGATAATCTACTAGACCCGGTACGATTGGCAGTTCCCATTCTAGCAGCACATTGAGATTGTTTTCAACACTGGCGCGGAGCATATGGGCTTGTTCTTGGATACGAGCATGGATGGGACGATTACGGCTAGTATCACTCCAACTAAGCGTTCCGCTATTGCGGGCCAAAGCCTCCACCCGATAGCTAAATGCCTCCTCACAATTCATCTCAATGTCCAAATAGGAAAGGGTGTTACCGGGGACGGTATTGAGTAAAGTGGCATTGGCTGTATTGTAATCAGCGACGCGGTAGATACGGTATTCCTCTACCCCATTGGGCCAGCCGAGGTAAGGGGTCCAATTGAGTTCTATTTGCTCAGGCAAGGAGACGGTACTGAGATTGATCGCGCAATGCTCTACGCTAGCCCCTAATTCAGAGCCAAGGCCACAATAGTTTCGCACCTGCAAACGGTAGCAGTATTCGTTGGCTCGGGTATCGGTATTATTGTCGGAAAATTGGAGTTGGTTGATGTCGGTAGTGACATATATTTCTTGGTATGGCCCTCCATTTTCTCGCCTTAGGATCACATACTCGCCAAAATCATTGATGGTATTTTGGTAGGCTTCCCACTTTATGTTGATGGTATTATTGCTACTAACCGAGACAACACTGATGGCAGGAGGGATTGGGACTTCGCTCACGAGCACCTCCACGGCATCTTGGATCATTAAGGTATCTCGACAGCTAAAAAAGTCGCCCACAATCAACTGTACATCATAAAAGCCAGCGGCATTATAGGCGTGGAAGGCAGGATCCCCGATACCAGTTTGCCCATCACCATAATTCCACTGCCAGGAAACCAATGAGGTATCAGAAAGACTTTGATCGATAAAGGTCACCACCTCTTGTGGGCAAACAGGAGTGGTAAAAGAGAAATCAGCCTCTGGGTGATCGAGATTGATATAATTGAGTTTGCTAATACTATCGACACAATTATTGATATCTGTAACAGTCAAACTCACGCTATAGATACCATCGTTTTGGTATAGGTGAGTAGGGGTAGAAGCAAATTGGGGAGCAGAACCATCTCCAAAATCCCATAACCAATCAATCGCGCCAGGTGTGAGGTCCTGAAATTGACCGATAAAGGGCGCACAACCAAAGCTGTCGGGTAATACGGTAAAATCTGGATTGGGCAGCGGTAAGACCTCTATCGATTGATAAGCAGTATCTGAACAACCCAGGCTATCGGTTACGATCATGGTAGCGAGCGAGATCCCTACATTACTATAGCTATGGGTTACAGGATTGCCTGTACCAGCAGGACTCCCATCCCCAAAGTCCCACTGCCAGTCGATCAGAGGAGCACTAGCAGGAGTTGAGTTATCTAGTAAATCAAGGGTAAATATTTGACAGCCAACCGAATCGAATACTGTAATATCGGCTTGAGGAGAAGACACGACTTGAATGAGGTTGGGAATCAATAAAGTGTCGGCGCAGCCGTCGTCAGAGAATACCACTAAGCTAACATCATAGCTCCCTAGCTGGTTATAGGTATGGAAAGGATTTGTCTGGGTAGAAGTTGTACCATCGCCAAAGTCCCATGACCAAGAGGTGATCCCTGCCGAGGCGGAACTCATATCTGAAAACAAAACGGTACCCGCATCACAAACAATATTTTGACTCACCGTAAAGGCTGCAGTTGGCAAAGGGAAGACAACTACAGGATCCGTAGAAGTAATCAATACATCACAGCCGAGGCCATCATTGAGATTGATTTGCGGAAAATAAGTACCGGGTAATGTATAAGTATGGACGTAATTTGAGTCAGCAGAATTGGTTAAGGTTCCATCTCCCATGTCATATTGAAACAAAACCGTATTGGTTGGATCGACCGAAACAAATACATCGAGAGCGGGACAACCAGAATCTGGACTAAAAGTAAAGGTGCCATAAGGCCCTGCCAGATCAATCAAACTAGGCGCTAAAACTGTATCTGCACAACCACTTCCTGTCGTGATAATCAAACTAACATCAAAGGTGCCGGGGATAGCGTAGATATGAGAGGGGTCCATTTGAGTAGAACTTGTCCCATCACCAAAATCCCACTGATAAGTATTGTTACCATTTAGAGAACTCGTAGAAGTAAAGTTGACCAATAAAGGGGGACAACTGGCACTGGTAGTATCAGCGGTAAAGCCTGCAACGAGATCGGCAATAGTAACATAATTGACCTTGGTTTCTGTTTGCATACAGCCATTGATGTCTGTTACCGTTAGACTGACGGTATATGTACCATTGTTGGCGTAGACATGAGCGGGATTGGATTGATTGGAAATATTACCATCTCCAAAATCCCAGGCATAAGTTAAATTCAAACCAGCGCTAAGGTTGTTGAAGGCAATTGGAACGCCGGGACAATCAATCGGCGAAGGAGAGACAAAGTCTGCCGTAGGCTCACTTACAAGTATGGGATTGGGCAGCTGGGTACTATCAGTACATCCATCTAGGTCAGTAACGCTTATGCTAACCGGATAGGTACCGGCATTGGTGTAAGTATGGTTGGGGTTAGGCAGGTTGGAGGTATTGCCGTCGCCAAAGTACCAGTTCAAATTCGTAACCGGCGAAGTAGTGACAATATTACTATTGAATTGAACTGCCAATGGATTACATCCACTATCAGGCATAGCCACAATATCAACTACAGGTCCTTTTACCGTTATCAAGGCTGGTTTGAAGATCGTATCTGTACATCCGAGGGCATTTGTGGCAGCCATATATACATCGTAGACCCCAGGG
>JBCAWW010000505.1:0-4701 GCA_038534415.1 Bacteroidota bacterium
TGCCTATCATTAAGGGCCACAAGCAATTCACGACTACTCATGCAAACTAGACTGCTGCTACTACCCTACTTTTTGCTTGGCCTTGGGCTCTTTTTTTACTCCTGCGGAGAACGCTCAGCCAGCCAATCAGAACCCGAATTTGTTTCCCTATTCAATGGCCAAAACCTCGATGGCTGGGTAGGCAATAAAGATTCCTACAAAGTCGAAGATGGCGTCATCGTGATCGATCCCCAAGGCGGTGGAGGAGGCAATCTCTATACTGAAAAAGAGTATAGCGATTTTATTTTTCGCTTTGAATTTCAGCTTACTCCCGGCGCCAACAACGGCTTAGGCATTCATGCACCCCTAGAGGGAGATGCGGCCTATGAAGGCATCGAACTTCAAATCCTCGACAATACCGCCAGCAAATACGACAGTTTGCAAGCTTATCAATATCATGGTTCAGTCTATGGCGTCATTCCCGCTAGACGAGGCCATTTGATGCCCGTCGGAGAATGGAATCAGCAAGAAGTCATCGTCCAAGGCTCGCATATCGAGGTGATTCTCAACGGCAGCAGCATCTTGGATGGGGATTACCTCAAAGCGAGCGAAGGCGGCACTATGGACCATCGCGAACACCCTGGCCTCAAACGCAAAACAGGGCATATTGGCTTCCTTGGTCATGGAGACGTGCTCCGCTTTCGCAACATTGAAATCCAAGAGATCAAAACCCCTTAATTCAGACAAAATACCTTCCTAACCCTTACTCATTTATACCTTGAAAAAATTACTACTCCTGTTTGTCAGCTTTTATTGTTTTAGCTGCTATTCGCAGAACGCTCAGTCTCTACAATGGTGGAATCCAATAGAGCATGAATTTAAAGTGATCGAAGGCCAGGCTTGGCCTCGGGATGTTGAAGCCCCTTATGATCGTTTGCCTGCCAAGGCAAAATCAAGCGTTTCCAATGGCGTTTGGGGCAACAGTAGGCACTCTGCAGGCCTTATGATCAGGTTTCGCTCCAATAGTCCCAATATCCAAGTACGCTATGTCGTAAAAAGGCAGGATAATTTTGCCCTCCCGCATATGCCAGCTACTGGGGTCAGTGGCCTTGACCTTTATGCCCTAGACAGTGATGGCAAAGAAATATGGTGTGCCGGCAAACGCTATTTTGCCGATACCATCAGTTACCGATTTAACGGCCTTAGGCCAAATGATGCTTACCATGATTTAGGTCGAGAGTATCGGCTTTATCTCCCCCTCTACAATGAGGTACAATGGCTAGAAATTGGGGTGGAGTCAGAAACCTACTTTGAAGCCCTGCCCGTGCGTAAAGAAAAGCCCATCGTGGTCTATGGGACTTCTATTGCTCACGGCGCTTGCGCCTCAAGGCCCGGCATGGCTTGGACTGCGATCCTAAGCCGTAAAATGGATCGTCCACTGATCAACCTTGGTTTTAGTGGCTCTGGTAGACTGGAAGAGGAGGTAATCGATCTCCTGACCGAAGTCGACGCCAAAATCTACATTCTTGACTGCCTACCCAATCTCGCCGCCGATGCCTGGGAGCGCATTGGTGTCACCCAAACTGATGTCAAAGATCGCATCCTAAACTCCGTTAGAACCCTCAAAACTAAACATCCCAATACGCCTGTCCTCCTAGTAGATCATGCGGGATATACCGAGGAGTTGATCAACGAAGCCCGCAAAGAGGCCTATCAGACCATCAATCAAATACAATGGGCCGCCTTTTATCAACTCCAAAAAGAAGGCATCAAGGACCTCTATTATCTCACCAAAGAGGAAATAGGCCTTCAGCTAGACGATATGGTAGACGGTACTCATCCTACAGATTTGGGTATGATGCGCTATGCCACCAGCTATGAGCAAAAATTGCGTAGCATTTTACACGAGCCCAAGGGGGCATTTTCGACCACTCAGCCTTGTATTCAATACCGCGAACCCAACAATTATGATTGGGAAAGACGCCATCGAGAGATCCTTGAAATCAATGAATATGATCCTCCAAAATCTTTGATTTTGGCAAACTCTATTATCCACTTTTGGGGCGGATTGCCCAAGAGTAAAATCGCAAGAGAAGAGACCACCTGGGATGAAATCTTGACGCCCGAAGGGGTTCGCAACTATGCCTATGGCTGGGATCGGATCGAAAACGTCCTTTGGCGCGTCTATCATGGTGAGTTGGATGGTTTTGAAGCCGAACGCATCATGATTATGATAGGCACCAACAATCTGCATCTCAATACCGATGAAGAAATCATCGCCGGTCTTGATTTGCTATTGCAAGCCATCAAAGCGCGGCAACCTCAAACGGAGATTATCATGATGGGGCTATTACCGAGGAGAGATCAGGAGGACCGCATCGCGGAACTCAACCTCGCTATTTCTCGCCTGGCCAATCGAGCTGGGGTAAGCTTCGCCGATGTAGGCGATACCTTCCTACGTGAAAATCAAAAACTCAAAGAAATCTTATTTTCTGATGGCCTGCACCCCAATGTGGCTGGCTATTTCAAATTACGGGAAGTGCTAGTCCCATTAGTGTCCGAACAAATAAGCGTCAAACGATGAAAAGAAGAAACTTCCTCAAAAACAGTGCGATACTGACTTCCTCAGCGGCCCTACTGCCATCCTCTATCTTGGCCAAGTCTGCCTCGCAGGAATTACGGACCGCTCATATTGGAGTTGGCGGTATGGGAGGAGCCGATTTAAAGGCGATCGCTTCTCATCCTCAAGTCGTGGTAAGTGCGCTTTGCGATGTTGATGCCACAGCCCTAGCGGCGGCTCAAAAACTGCATCCAGAGGCCAAAATATATGCGGATTACCGGATGATGCTCGCAGAAATGGGGGAGCAAATTGATGCCGTAATCGTTTCTACGCCGGACCACACTCATGCTCCGGCCTCCATGATGGCGATGGAAATGGGAAAGCCTGTCTATTGTCAAAAACCCCTAACTCATCACGTTTCTGAAGCACGCGCCATGCGCAAATTAGCGGCAGACAATCAGCTCCATACTCAAATGGGGATACAAATCCACTCTTGGGATCAATATAGAGGCGCGGTCAAACTCATACAATCAGGTATCATCGGCAAAGTCAGTACGGTGCGCGCTTGGTCTCCCAAAAATTGGGGTTACGATGGAACAGCTCCCGTAGGCAGTGATCCGGTTCCCGAAACGCTTGATTGGAACCTTTGGCTGGGTACCTCACCTGAGCGGGCTTACAAAGAAAAAGTCTATCATCCCGGTAATTGGCGCAAATTACTCGATTATGGTTGTGGCACCTTGGGCGATATGGGCGTCCATATTTTTGATACTCCCTATACAGCCTTGGCCTTAGATGTACCTCGGACGATCAAATCTAAATGCCGCAAACCTACTGGTTTTGGGCATCCAGAAAACAATGTGGTCACCTACGAATTTCCCGGAACGGAATATACCACCGACACTCTCAAATGGGTCTGGTATGATGGACCCGGTGCACCAAAAAGGCATAGAGACTTAAAGTTGCCCGGAGGGGAAGCGCTACCCGAACAAGGCGCGATGTTTATCGGGGAGAAGGGACGGTTTTTGCTCCCTCACATTGATTTCCCCAAACTCATTGTGGGCAAGGAGTACCAAGAATTTGAGTTTCCGAAGATGGAAAAGGCCAATCATTATCATCAGTTTGTGGATGCTTGTTTGGGTCAGGATGAGTGTAGCGCGCCATTTTCTTATGCGGCTAGATTGACCGAGGCGATCTTGCTAGGCGTAGTGGCCAATCGCTTTCCCAATAAGACTCTCCATTGGAACAATGAAGCCCAAGCGTTCGACGAAGTCGAAGCCAACCAATATCTCTCCGCTGAGTACCGCAAATTCTAAGTATATGGCCAAACGCAAAGTAGTGCTTTACATCAGCATGAGCCTCGACGGCTATATCGCAGGCGAAAACGATGATCTTTCTTTTCTGGACGCCATGCAAAAGGAGGGGGAGGATTATGGCTATGCAGAGTTTACCAAAGAGGTAGACACCTATATCGTAGGCAGAAAGACCTACGCCAAGGTGATGGATATGATCAATATGTTTCCTCAAGCGGAGCAATACGACTGCTATGTCCTCACTCGCCAGGATATCCCTGATACAGATAATATCACTTTTTACCGAGGGGATATCCGCGAGCTCATCGCTAGTATCCGCCAAAAAGAAGGTGGTAATATTTACTGCGATGGGGGCGCTGAAGTGGTCAAACTGTTTATGGAGCACGACTTGATTGATGAGTACATTATCTCGGTGATCCCGGCAATATTAGGGCAGGGAACCCGCCTCTTCAAAGGAGGAAGTCCTGCTTTGGCGATCCGATTTGTCTCCGTGCAGCATTATGAAACTGGCTTGGTGCAATTGCGTTATGTGCGGGAGCGAAATTGAGGGTTTAAATTTTGCTAGGTAAGACACCAAACTTTTCTTTAAAGCTTTTGGTGAAATAGGACATATTGGTGTACCCAACCGAATAGGCGATTTCGGAAACTGAGCCTGCCTTACTATTTAACAATCTTTTGGCCTCGTTGAGTCGGATTTCGATGATCAATTGATTCGCAGATTTATTGCAAAGGGCCTTCAGTTTACGGTGCAATTGAGAGCGGCTAAAGCCTACGGCTTTGGCAAGGTCTTCAACAGAGAGGTATTCATTATCTAAGTTTTCCCGAATAACGCCCATCACTTTATGCAAAAAT
>JBCAWW010000506.1:0-4696 GCA_038534415.1 Bacteroidota bacterium
AATATTGGAAAACAGAATCACGGAAAGGAGTAGGATTAAATGTCGCATGAGTTCATTGTTGATTTGTAAACGAGACAAAAAGGGCTGAGGGCTCACCCGTAAAGGCTGTGCAGGTGAAAAATAGAAGATACTCTATTTTATACTTAGAACTGGCCATCCAGACAAAAAACGCCCAATCGCGCTATCTCACTATCGTATAAGCGTTCCGCGAAGCGGCAAAAACTGAAACATCCCCTTCCATCAAACGCCCCCTTCAATCCCGATAACTATGCGGGAGGCTGACGGAAAAATTTATAGGTCCCCGCTTTCAAGAGGGGACAGTCCCGAACTCGGGACAGGGGAGATGTTAGAGACAAGCGTTCCGCGAAGCGGCAAAAAACCACTTCCGAGGCTGCAATACACTTCAAGAATTTTACGCCATCAATCCGCCAAAATCCCGTATCTTTGCGGCTCAAGACGGAAATCTCTATACATGGCAAACGCTATCAAATCCACCAATTTTGAGTTCCCTGGACAACTCGGCGTGTATAACGGCAAAGTTCGGGATGTGTACAATATCGACGATCGCTACCTAGTCATCGTGGCTTCGGATCGGATCTCAGCTTTCGATCATATTTTGCCGCGCGCGATTCCTTATAAGGGCCAAGTTCTCAATCAGACTTCGCGCCACTTTTTCAAGGAAACCGAAGACTTGGTGCCTAGCCACATTCTTGCCGTACCCGATCCCAATGTCACCATCGGTATCAAGTGTAAAGCATTGCCGGTTGAAGTGGTAGTACGCGGCTATCTCGCGGGTCATGCTTGGCGGGTTTACCGTTCCGGCGAACGCGTGCTCTGTGGCGTAACTTTGCCTGAAGGACTCAAAGAAGGCGACAAACTGCCTGAGCCAATCATCACCCCTGCGACCAAATCTCAAATCGGTCATGATGAGGACATCAGCAAGGAAGAAATCATCAAGTCTGGTTTAGTAGAGCCAGAAAAGTGGGGCCAGATTGAGCATTATGCGCACACCCTCTTTCAAAAAGGCACCGAAATCGCAGCCGCTCAAGGCTTGATCTTAGTGGATACCAAATATGAGTTTGGGGAGTTTCAGGGCAAGATTTATCTCATCGACGAGGTACATACGCCAGATTCTTCTCGCTATTATTATGCAGACGGCTACGCCGAACGCCAAGCCGCGGGAGAGCCCCAAAAGCAATTATCAAAAGAGTTTGTGCGCGAATGGTTGATGGAAAATGGTTTTCAAGGACTAGATGGGCAGACCATGCCCGAAATGCCAGATGACTTTCTCGGACAAGTCACCGAACGCTATATCGAGCTTTACGAAAAGGTAACCGGTCAGACTTTTGAGCGCGGCGAAACCAGCGACATAGAAAAACGCATCTATGATAATGTTGTGCCAGCTCTTGAAGAGCTCCGTAAACTATAAGAAATCCTTATCTAATCGAAGGCTTGAATTGTTGGTGGATACAATCAACAATTCGAGCCTTTAAAGTCTAAAGCCATCTCAATGAACTATCTCTCGGTCGAAAATATCAGCAAAAGCTATGGAGACAAGCAACTGTTTTCTAAGCTCAGCTTTGGCATCGACCAAGGGCAAAAGATCGCCTTGATTGGCGTCAATGGTTCGGGTAAATCCACCCTATTTAAGATCCTTTCGGGTTTAGAAGCACCCGATGAAGGTAAGGTCAGTACCCGCAAAGGGATCCGCATTACCTTCCTCAATCAGGAACCAGACTTGCCTCACGACAAAACTGTCGGAGAGATTGTCTTTCAATCTGATCATCCCTCCGTCAAACTGATAGAGGAGTACGAGCGACTCATGGCCGAGCCCAATGTCGCGCCCGAAAAGCTCGAAAAGATCACAGCAGAAATAGCCGCCGCCGAAGCTTGGGACTACGAAGTCAAGATCAAACAGATTTTGACCCGCTTGCAGGTAGACTTTCTCGATACACCTGCGGGAGCACTCTCAGGTGGACAACGCAAGCGAGTCGCCTTGGCCCAAGCACTCATCATGGAGCCAGACCTCCTGATCATGGATGAGCCAACCAACCACCTTGATTTGGAAAGTATAGAGTGGTTGGAGAAGTTTTTGGCGAGTGCGAAGCAGTCTTTGCTAGTCGTAACTCACGACCGCTATTTTTTGGATGCCATCACCAACGAAATATTGGAGCTTGATGGAGGCAATATCTACTCCTACAAGGGGGATTATGCCTACTTCCTCGCCCAAAAAGCGGAGCGTGAAGTGCTAAGCGAAGTCAATCGCGAGCGAGCTAGTAGTCTCTATAAAAAAGAATTGGTTTGGCTCAGTCGTTCGCCGAAGGCGAGAACCACCAAATCCAAATCCCGCATCGATGCGGCCCACCAACTCAAAGAAAAAACTCTCCGCCAAGGCGATGACCGAGAAATGCAGCTCATGGTCAAAGGGCGACGCATCGGTGGTAAAACTCTAGAAATCAAAAATCTCCGCAAATCATACGGAGAGCTCAATATCCTCGACAACTTTACCTATACCTTCAATCGCTACGATAGGGTAGGCGTCGTCGGCCCCAATGGCGTGGGTAAAACGACTTTGCTGCGCCTCTTGGTAGGAGAAGAAGAAGCAGACTCCGGTAAAATCCGCTGGGGAGAAACCATCGTCTCAGGCTATTATAAGCAGGATGGATGGAAGTTTAAAGACAATGCGCGGGTCATAGAGGTAATCACTGAAGCCGCTGAGACAGTCGAACTCTCTAAGAGTCAGACGCTTTCGGCCTCACAGTTGTTGGAACACTTTCTCTTTCCCCGCCACATGCACTTCAATATGGTCTCAACGCTCAGTGGGGGAGAAAAACGTCGCCTCCACTTGCTGCGTATCTTGATGACCAACCCTAACTTTTTGATCCTCGATGAGCCTACCAATGATCTTGATTTGATCACTTTGCGCAAGTTAGAGGAGTTTTTGGCGGAGCAGTATACGGGTTGCTTGGTGGTAGTAACGCACGATCGCTACTTTATGGATCGCTTGGTGGATCACCTTTTTGTGTTTGAAGGAGATGGCGAGCTACGAGATTTTCCGGGTAGCTACTCCCAGTACCGTACTGCGGTAGAAAAAGAAGAAAAAGCCGCCGCTGAAGCCAAAGCAGACGCACCCAAGGTCAAAAAGGATAGCCGCCAGCCATCTTCCTCCGAAAACAATAATCCCGATACCGGCAAAAAGCGAAAATTTACCTACAAGGAGAAGCGCGAATTTGAAAGTATCGAAACCGAAATAGAGCAGCTAGAAACACGCAAAGCCGAACTTGACGAACTCATCAGCTCCGGAGAAACCGATTACGAAAAACTCACCGCCTGGACCCAAGAACTAGAGCAAGTCAAGCTCGATCTCGACACCAAATCAGATCGCTGGCTAGAGCTGATGGAGATACTCGAAGGCTAAGCTTGAGCCGAGAATTTAAAAAAAATAATTTTATTTTTTTCGCTCACCCAACCTTTTTGGGTACGCCAATCGTGACAATGGAAATTGACCGATTTCCAGTGGCTGCTCATATCCCTAACTGATATTTTCCAAGACCTAAAACATTCATTTTGAGAGCGTTAAGCAGGTAGGGTGATCGCTCATTTTGGACTTATTACAGTACACATACTACTAGAGAATTACTGTAAAAACATCCCACATGTATCCTCTGGCCGCTCATCGCAAAATTTCATTTTTTTTTACTACAAGGCGCTTCTTGCAGTATACTTTAGCCCTTGCTTGGCTCCTCTTTTTATCGACCTTTAGCGCTCAAGCCCAGCTAGTCGTCTCTAGTGGGTTTACAGGCCAACAACTCGCCGATACGCTCTCTGGAAGAGGAGTCGTCATCGACAATGTTGCGCTCAATTGTGCGGGAGGCGCATCGGGGATATTTGATGGTGCCAACACCAATATCGGCATCGACAAAGGCGTGATGCTGACTACTGGCAATGTCAACAATGCCGTGGGTCCCAATACCAGTATCAATGACTTTGGCACCATAAACAGCGGTACCAATGATCCTATTTTGGACTTTCTCTCCGGAGGGGCTACTGATGACGCTTGTGCCTTAGAGTTTGACATTACCGCGGATTGCGATGTTATCCAGATTGCCTACGTTTTTGCCTCCGAAGAATACCCCAACTTTGTCAACGCAAATTTCAATGACATCTTTGGTTTTTTTGTAAGTGGTCCAGGTTTACCGCCGGGCGGAACGAATATCGCTTTGATTCCGGGTACGACTACACCTGTCTCTATTGACAATGTCAATGCCTTCACCAACAATGCCTATTTCGTCAACAACCCTCCTGGCGGCGGTACAACCATCGGATACAATGGGTTTACCACGCCCCTGCTCGCCTTGATCCGAGTTGAACCCTGCCTGACCTATCGTATCAAACTCGTCATTGCTGACGGCGGGGATGACACTTATGATTCGGGCGTATTTTTGGATCTGGGTGGGATTCGTTGCTTTCAAAACCGGACGGCCGCTTATGCTAGTTATGATGTCGCCGGAACTGATTATGCAGTCGAAGGCTGTAATGAATTGAGCCTAGACATCGTCCGTACCGGTGATAGTACCCAAGCCAAGACAGTGGACTTTTTGTTGGCAGGTACCGCCACCAATGGCAGCGATTACCTCACCATCCCCGGCAATCTTACTTTCCCGGCCTTAGAAGATTCGATTACGCTCAACCTTAG
>JBCAWW010000507.1:0-4681 GCA_038534415.1 Bacteroidota bacterium
TTGACATAGCTATTCGGGTTTATTCCTGATTGCTAGTGTAAAAATCGGGCCCAAAGGAAGTGAAAAATCGTCTTTCAATCCTAACTTTGTCTATCCAGAATCGACAAACATTGCACAAAACGGCTCCAGTGGATTTGCCCAAAATCACCATCAGTCGCAATAGGATTCACTTTTACAGCCTATAGCCAAAACATTAAAATTTCCTGAGAAGTCAAATCGGCCATTGGCGCATGCCAAAAAGTACGCCTTGATTTTCCCTGCCTAGCAACAAAAAAACAGACCCAAAGTCGCCTTTGGATCTGCCTCGATTATGCGTCAAATGGATCTCTTAGCCTATCACTAGAGCTCAACGTTTGACGACTTGAAACGCCCTAATTGGTGGCCCATTTTCAGGTCGGAGCAAGACATGATAGATTCCTGCTGGAAGGTCAGAGAGATCTAATTGTTGCCCTTGTTCTTGCCCTGCGACCAGCGATATAGGCATCGCACTTCGACTTAGCGTTCGGCCGAGGCCGTCCACCAAAGACCAATGCAACTGGATCGTCTGATCACTACTCAGGATCAATTGCGTGGGACCGTTGGTAGGATTAGGAAAAAGCTGGTAGTCAACTGCGATGGTTTGCCGAGGATCGATGGCGGTAATTTCGTCTTCGGTGGTTTGCTGAAAGCCTTGGGTCAGGGTGATCGTTCCGCGCAGCGTCTCTGTAGCAACTTCTCCTCCGGTATAGGACAGATGGACTTGACTCCCTTCCCAATATCCCCCGACAGTACCGAGAACTTGTCTTTCGAGGCTTTGACCGGAGAGGGAATAGCAGGCTCCCAACCAAAGCATACATATGATAATTCTTGTCATAATCTTTTGGTTTAAGGGATTACTCTAATCCAGCCGCTTCATCTTCTCTCGCGGGGTCAAGCATCTCGCTAGCATCACGGATCACGCGGTAGTTTTCATGGCCTTTGCGCACGCCTTTTACTTCCCAGTCAAATTCATAGTTGCCCTGGCCGGCAAAAAGTTCCTCCACTTCAAAACCGGCGGCAGTTTTCTTAACGACAGCAAGCCCTTTTGACTGCCCAGAAAGTGGCGTCAAGATGATGGTCAGAGTCGTAGGATTGGCGACGAGACTAAAGTGATCTGGAAAGCTGATGATGGCTTTGCCGTTGACGATTTTGCCAGTTCCGCGGGCATAAGCCGCTGCTTCAGGACCTTCTAGACTACAGTACCAAATTTCTTTATCGGCCTGCTCGGGGTGAGGAATACGGAAGTTTTTCTGGTCGGCAAATAAGACCCCTTGCGAGCTGCTGTTGACATACATACCGGCTTCGACATTGCCACTACCATCTGCAACATAGGCATATCCATGGCCAGTACTACTACTATGACTAGTAGCCACAAAGTTGAAGCTATTACTTAAACTTCTGGTTCTGACGACTCCAGGGCCAGAAGCGCCAGTAAAAATCGCAGCACGTTCGTCTCCGCTTTCATTATAGGTCATGATAAAACCACGATCACTGTTGCCACTCAAAGTGGTGATACGGGTATTGACACTATTGGGCCCTTCAAAGCTCGCGGTACCGGTATTAGTACCAGAGTTTAATTGAAAACGAGTATTGCCATTGTCAACACCACGGACGGCTCCATCGACTGTCAATCTAGCGCTTGGGTCATTGGTTCCGATGCCGACATTGCCCCCATTTTCGATATGAAAGGTACCATCAGGCGTTGTGCTCTTGCCGATAAAGAAATCGCTGCCGCTAGTAGAAGCATCATTTTCACCGCCGACATACCAAGTGTCTCCTTGAGCACGTAGAGCCAGGTGTTCGCTACTTGAATCATAGCCGGAAGGCCCTCCCCCCACACGGGCATCACCGTCGTATTCTGCATTATTGGCGGATAGATTCCAGATTTGGCTAGGGATATTCAGCGCTGCTGAACGCCACTCCGTACCGTCCCACTGGAGGACATCGTTCATGCTGGCGGTACCGGCTTCCACATCGACTAGGTCTTCAAGACTCATGCTGGTCGCTACTTGGCTATAGGGTACGCTCATCATTTCTTGCACGCCTAAACTTTGGCCGTCAACTTCTACTTCGAGGAAGTGGCGTTCACTGTTCCAGACGATGCCCTCAAAGGTGCCAATAAGAGCGGTGCCATTGCCAATTACCAAATTGAAAAGACCATATTCATTGGTCATGGTGTTGTGGGATTCTTGATAGACGATGGTCCCATTATCGGTCGCTTCACGCACATAAAATTTAACCGTAAGGGCTTGATTGGCCATGAGATTGTTGCCCGCGTCGCGGGCGACGGCTTGGTAGTTGACACCTCTATTTTGGGCTGATATTGGGCTGTAGATAGCCAGGCTGAGGAGGAGCATCCCCAGGATAGTTTTTAAGTAGTACATGATTTAGGGTTTTAAGATTCTTATTTTTTATCGGGCTTAGTTTGTCCAAGCCTCGTCGTAGGATTGTTTGATAAGGGTGCGAGCGCTCTTGAAGTTGGCATTGATCAAGAGGGCGACTTCGATCTCGTTGGGAAACATCATGATGATGCTTTTAAAAGCACGATCACAGCAATCTTCAGGACCTCGAGTGCCTTGTTTGGTCAGATAGCGACCATAATCGCCATCGGTAGACTCAGAGAGACCGAGCTCACTATCCATGATAGCTGCACGCATTTCAGCAGAAAGGATATCCTCGGTATAACGGAAGTAAGCCATCAGCCCTCCGAGATCCATCACACTCAGATAGAGTCCGCCAGAGCCAGCGCTGTTCATAACATTGGCAGCGGCTAACCAGCCGATATTGCCATCATCATCTTGAAAATTGGGCTTGAGTGGATATTGATGGGCGCGTGGCAGGACCGTTTTGAAGTTGACCGGTGCTACATTTTGCACCTCAGCAGGGGTGAAGATTTTTTGATCGATATAGCGGTAATAAGCTTGAGCACTATTGTCGTTGTAATCAGCGTTTTTCTCGTTGAGATCAAAAAAGATTTCGCCAATCAAAATACGGATCAAAGTGAAGTTGCCATTTTGGTATTGGCCCACTCTAGCGGGAATGGCTGGCTGCTTAAGCGCCTCCAACATAGCGTTCGCCGAAGGCATACTCACATCAGTAGGAAAAGCAATGCCCGTCTCCATCTGCATCAATTTGCGAAAGCTCACAAAGTAAGGCGAAGTGGCCTCCCAATGGTCTGGGTGTACTTGACTCTTCCAACTTGGCGGGAGATAATTATGAATCGGTTGGTCAAGGCTAATATTATTGTCTTCTAAAACCTGGGCCATGGCGATCGCACCGACAAATTTGCTCACACTCGCAACGGCCATACGGGTATTGGTGGCCATCTCCATCTGTCCTCCAGGATCACCTGGATAAATAGCGTTTCCTTCGGCCCAAGCTTTGTAAAGATTGCCTTTTTGGGCGATCATGATCTGATAATCAGGGAGCTTTTCGTCGAGAGACTCACGCAGATTGTTGACAAACTGGTCGATCTCAAATAGCGGGATATTGGGTTTGAGGGGTAGCTCTTCTTGACAGCTTGTACTGCCGATCAGGAGGAGCAAGGCGAGGAGATAAGTGAATGGGGATTTCATAACTACTGTGTTTTTGCCCCTTTAGTCGAAGGGGGCAAGGCTCCAATCAACACGTAGCCAAAAAAAAAATCGGGATGGAGGTAAAAGCGTTCTGCGAAGCAGAGAGTGAAACATTTATCTCCTACCTTCGCTTTATGAATCGCACGATCCTTCGTCTGGCCATCCCCAACATCCTCAGCAATATCGCAGTGCCGCTACTGGGTTTGGTGGATACGGCACTGATGGGTCGTATGGAGTCCGAAGCCTATCTCGGTGCGATCGCTTTGGGGGGGATTCTCTTTAGTTTTATCTATTGGGGCTTGGGTTTTATCCGCATGGGTACGACGGGTTTGACCGCTCAGGCCTTTGGTCGTCAAGATCCGGAAGAAGGGATAGCCGTGCTGGCGAGAGCTTTGTTGGTCGGTGGAGTCGCGGGGATCATTTTGCTGATCATCCAATTGCCAATCGGCGAATTTGGTTTTAGTCTATTGGAGGCCGAAGCGAAGGGAGATGATATCGAACTCATCAAGCAACTCAGTCGCGAGTATTTTTACATTCGGATCTGGGCCGCGCCCGCCAATATCGGTTTGATGGCCCTACTGGGCTGGTTTTTGGGTATGCAAAACGCTCGTTTTCCGATGATCCTGATCGTTGCCGTCAATCTATTCAACATCCTCTTCAATTTTCTCTTTATCTATGGCTTTGATATGAAATCTGATGGCGTTGCCTTAGGGACCGTAGTCGCACAATATCTAGGTCTAGCGGTGGCGATCAGCTTGTTTAGCCTCAAGTATCGAGATCAGCTCCACCATCTCAAGCGGTCTACCATCCTGCAAATCAGTAAGATAAAGCAGTTTTTCTCCGTCAATGCAGATATATTCATTCGCACGATGCTCTTAGTATTTAGTCTCGCCTTTGTCAACGCTAAGTCATTTGCGCTCGACGACAATACGCTCGCCATCAACGCGATTTTGATGCAATACTTCTTGATGATGTCCTATGCTGTAGATGGATTTGCCTATGCCGCCGAAAGCCTAGCCGGGAGATTTATCGGCGAAGGTTCAGCCCAAAAGTTACGTGATGTGGTTAAGCGATTATTGATTTGGGGG
>JBCAWW010000508.1:0-4671 GCA_038534415.1 Bacteroidota bacterium
TGGAATAAGAGGTGGGGTGATACTAAATTGAATGGTATCGGAATTCACCACATTACCATCATTGTCGGTGGCGATGGCGTAGACCAAATAATTACCGACAGCATTAGCGGCATAATTTAATTGCCATGGAGCAGTATTGACAGCGCCGGCAGAGAGGTTGTTTACCACAAACTCTACTGAAGTAATGGTACCGTCACTATCTGTCGCGCTAGCTTCTAAAGTTATGGTTTGCGGCCCTGCAAAAGTACTAGCGTTCAGCGGAGCTGTCATACTCACTACAGGCGGATCACCAATGATGATCGTCTTTTGAATTAAAAATGAATCTGCAACACCGCCCGTAGAGGTCAAAAACTTAATGGCGAGTTGGTCTCCATCAACTTCTAATAAGCAAGAGCCTAAAGAATTGATTGAGGCATACATGGCGGGGTGATTGAGCGCGCCACCTGATATTTTACCAGAGCTACCAGCCGTGATATAGACTGTTCCGCTACTACTACTATTGTTGATATAATCTTTTTCATAGGCTCCATCGCCTAACAATTGCCCATTACCACCGTCCAAAATCATGGCAGGAGTCAGGCTTGAAGAAATATCATAATGCCCATTGAGCAAGAAAGATCTTTCGTACGAATGGCTATGCCCACTAAGGACCAAATCAACGCCATAGCTTTCTAGGATAGGCAGCACATTTTCCCGCATATCTCGCAGTCTGCCTCCCGAATCACCTACATTATCGGAATCATGACTACCCTTGGTATATGGTGGATGGTGAAAATATACCACGATCCACTCCTGATCCGTCGCCGCGAGATCATTTGTCAACCAAGTCAACATCCCTCCCGTAAGGCTGCGATCAGAGTCATGTGAGTCCATAGAGATAAAATGGACGTTGCCATAATCATAGGAGTAATATGCCTCAGTACCAGAAGCGAGACCACCTGCCTCGGCATTTTTGGGGAGGCTAAATATATCGTAATAGGGCCCCGTTTCTGTAGCAGAAAAAGTCCCCCCATTATAAAATTCATGATTGCCGGGTGCCGGATAAAGGACTGTTCGTTGCAGCATCGCCTCGTACATATTTTCAAAGACTGCCGCTTGGTACTGGGCATCCGTCCCATGATTATAGGCATTGTCTCCCAACATGATCATCAGATCGGTATGCTGCCCATTCATACGCGAATAGTAGGCATCTCTTACTGCGCGGGCATTGGCATTGGCTGTGCCCGGATCACCCAAAATCCAGGCTTTGATCGCTTGTTGAGTGCCTGCGCTGGGTGCAGTGCGCCAGTATTGATTACTATTGGCGGTCAGGAAGGTATCTACGCCTTCGGCGAACGCATAGTAGTAGGTAGTATTGGGAGTAAGTCCCCCCACGAAGATTTCATGTTCAGTGGTAGTGCTAGAGCTGACTATACTTTGGTTGAGATTGTTAAGGTTAGTCCCATAAATCAGGGTGAGTTGACGCGCAATTTGGGTGCGTAGCCGGACCACCATACTGGTGTCGCTACCCATCTGTAGGTAGGGGCCTCGTTCGACTTGAACGGGAGGTGGGGGCGCTACATAACTCACAAATAGCTGAGGGGCACGGGATGGATCTCCATCGTATGAATGTGCTGCTCGACCGCCTTCCCCTTCAAAAAAGAGCGCTAAGCCGTTATTTTCTTGCCAAGCAGGACGATCAATGATCTCCTGTAAGATGGCGCTGAGGTCGGGAGTTCTTTGGGCAGGTAATACTTGATTATTGGCGGTCCAGATAGGCGGTAGCCAATGCGTGCTTGCGTCTGTCCGAGGACGGCTAGAAAGATCAGCATTGGCACTGCTAAACAAGGAAGCATTGTCACTCGCTTCGCCAGTGATCTCAAGATCAATGATGTGATAATTTTGATCATTGGCCGAACTTACAAATTGTAAATAGGCTTCGTAAATAACAGAGCCAGCGGGGATACCAAGATCACTATACCGTAGGCCTACGACCTGGTTTCCGGTGGCATAACTATTATTTCGCACCAAGTCTAAGCTAGTGCCATTGAGTAAGACTACTCCATTTTTATTTTCTTCAGCATCAGCATTGCTGGCGGAGAGCGAGGCAGTATGAGTACTTGGGCTGATGGTATTGTCGACGGTAAAATTGAGGGTATCAGCTTGACTCAAGCCCCCTTGGTCAATGGCGATAGCGACAAGCTGATAGGCACCATTGCTAGCAGGTGTCAGGCTATAGCTAAAGGGATAAGTATTATCGTTGACTTGAAGGGCGCCGTTCAGATAAAATTCTACGCGATCGACATAATCAGTACTATCTTCGGTTTCGGCCACAAAAGTGATCGGATCGAAATCTATCTGAATAGCACCTTCATTGATGCCGTTAAGTTCAACTTCTGGAGCTGTATTGACAGGAGGCACAGAAATGGAATAATAGACGCTAAGTACAGGAGCTGCCGTACCATCATAGGATTCGGCGATCCTTCTCCCCCAACCCGAAAGAAAAAAGCTAGCCGCATTGGTAGGTTGCCAGCCAGGTATATCGACGACTTCTTGTAAAACTTCGGCAAGATCAGGTGTCCGTTGATTAGGTCCTGATTGGCCAGGAGTATTCCAATCGGCTGGGCTAATCCAGTCAACCGAAGCCTCCGTAAATGTCCGACTACTAAGATTGCCTAAGACGTTGGCAAAGGCAGCAGAATTGAAATTGCGTTCAGCCCGAATCGAGATATCGACAGGACTCGCATTATTGGTTTCATCAACTGTAAACTGGATGAAGGCACTATCTATTTTGGCCCCTGCGGGAACGCCAATACTCCTAAAACGAACGCCAACCAATTGATCGGAACTGGCGGCCTCATTGATCAGTTCTAGGTCCGAACTTGTCAGCTTGATGGTTCCGGCAACGCCTTCTTCAGCATCATCATTTGAATTTGTTACGGCCACCGTAACGCTAGCTGTACTAGATCCTACACTGAAGCTCACGACACTAGAAGAAACCGCATTGCCGTCATCATCAGTGGCGACAGCATAAAGATCAAACGTTCCGCTGGCGGGAATAACATAAGAAAGATCAAACGGACTAAGTGTACTAGTCCCTACAGATGCCCCATCAATAAAGTACTCAACGCTTTGGACGCTACCATCTGAATCAGCGCTAAGACTGCTCAGTATGATCGTGCTAGGGAGAGGAATCAACGCCCCATTTAATGGATTGCTAATACTTACAGTCGGCGGATCGCCAACAAATATTTGCTTATTGATTGTAAAGGAATCTGCAATGACTCCGCTATTGTTGAGAAACTTCAGGTCTAGGCGCCCACCGTCTACTTCGAGGATACATGATCCCAAAGTATTGAAGGAAGCGTGCATTACGGGATGGTTTAGCGGTCCTCCGCTGATTTTACCCGAACTACCGGAAGTAATATAAACAGCACCAGCGGTACTATTTGAGTTAATAAAATCCTTTTCATAGGCTCCATCTCCGTTTTCTTGTCCATCACCACTATTGAGAATCATCCCTGTGCTTAGGCTTGACGAAAGGCCATAATGGCCATCGAGGAGATATGAACGCTCGTATGAATGGCTATGTCCGCTAAGGACTAGGTCTACGCCATAGTTTTCGAGAATAGGCAATACATTTTGACGCATATCCTCTAGGCGTCCACCACTGTCAGAGGGATCATCTGAATCGTGGCTTCCCTTGCTGTAAGGCGGGTGGTGAAAGTAAACCACTATCCACTCTTGCTGGGTCAAAGCCAAATCGTTTTGCAACCATGTCAGCATGGGTCCATTTGTACTGCGGTCCGAATCGTGCGAATCCAAGGAGATGAAGTGGATATTGCCGTAGTCGTAAGAGTAGTAGGCTTCGGTACCGGAGGCTAAACCGCCTAACTCTGCGTTGGTGGGTAGGCTGAAAATATCGTAATAGGGACCATTACCGGAAGCGGAGAAGGTATAGCCATTGTAAAACTCATGATTACCGGGGGTAGGAAATAGAGGCGATTGAGCCAAAATATCCTCATACATATTTTGAAAGACTGCCCCTTGGTATTCAGCGTCGGTGCCATTGTTATAGGCATTATCCCCGAGCATCAAGATCAAGTCATTGTGTTGATTACCTAGATAATTGTAATAGGCATTTCGGACTGATCGAGCGTTTGCGTTACCCGTACCGCAATCTCCGAGGATCCATGCTCTGATAGGAGAATGAGAAGCTGTTGGGGGAGCGGTTTGAAAATATCGGTCATTACTAGCCGCGAGTAAAGCGTTTGAGTTTTCGGTGATCTCGTAAAAATATCTTGTGTCGGCGTTCAGGCCAGTAAATACGGCTTCATGTTCAGTCGTATTGCTAGTAGAGGTATAGCTTTCCGTAAAAACGCCTAGGCTGCTCCCTGCACTTACTTCGGTAGGTACAGGGGTAGAAGTACGATATCTGACTACGGCCTGGTCATCAGAAAGCATTTGGATGTATGGCCCTCTGATGATGGTTTGGCCGTGGATTATTGAGACAAAAAAAGCAAATACAACTAATAAATTAAATCGTTTGCCCATAGATATAAAGCTAGAAGCTCCGTGGCTAAAGCCCGGACTTAGGGAATGCTGATATATCGGAAATATTTATATCAGTACTTACTCATCCTGATAACGCCAGCTTTAGTCGATCTTTCGTTCTCTCGCAGCAGTTACCAT
>JBCAWW010000509.1:0-4668 GCA_038534415.1 Bacteroidota bacterium
GTATTTGTATGTGGTGAGTATGCTGCAAAAAGACCATCAGCTACAAGCCGATAGCCCTATTTGCACAAAGAGTTGAAACAGCTCAGGATTGAAATACAGAAATACTGATTTGAAAATCCGGATGCTCAACATCAGCAACAGTCCACCCAAAAAGTAGTCTGAAAGCCTTTTTTCCTGCTTGATAAGCAAAAAATAGCCACTCAATAAGAAGCCATTAAATGCCCCCAAAGCACTGAGCAAAAAGACCGATTGTTGAGCTAGATCCATACAGTCTAAAGATAATCCAATCGTCCTATTTCAGGGGAGATTGTCAGGGACTTGTTCGGACTTGTAACTCTCCATTGGTCCGAATGTAGAGCAAACTCTCTGCTGTCGTTGAGAGCAAATGCTGGGCCTTGGCCGTTGAGCGAAAGTAGCTTCCCGCATCTAATGATTTGACCTCTTTTGAGAGGGGCATTTCATAATCAAACTGGCCTGAGATGACCACAGCATGAAATACTTCCCCCTCACTCGATAGCTCAAGTTTAAGTCCTGGAGGAAGTTTAAGCATATTCCCGCTTAGATCATCCTCTTCCCACAGAAAAGCAATGCTCACTCCTGGGGCATCAAGCATAGTCGTTTCCGTATCATCAAGCCATACCATATTAGCAATATCAATATTGACTGGTCTTTCGCCATTGTCAAAAGCTTCCTCAGTTGGCTTAACCAAGTAGGGGCCACTGTCGATTTCTACGTAGGCGATGCATTTAACGCCTTTTGCCGCGGTGATATGCGCCTCGCCGGCTGGTTGAGTCCAGAAAGAGCCTTTCGGCATCCACATCTTCTCTGCCGCTGGATCATCATTATGCACGAGTCCTTCTAGCACTAGGGCTCGATAGCTCACATTGTGGATATGAGGAGGAGACGAAAAACCATCCACAAATTGGGCCAAGAAGCCTGTGGCAACCGCAGCTTTTCGATCGCCCCAAATAGTACCTGCCTTGGGGCTTTGATCCCCGCGAGCAGGATTCAAGGCTTCCCATTTGATTTCGGAACTAAGCAGTACCTTGTTGGTCGGGGTAATTACTGCTTGGACATTTTGCTCCTCGCTTGCTTTTGGGGGTTCTGCGCAGGCTAGAAATAAGGCTGCTAGTAAATAGAATAAAGCTTTGAGTCTGATCATGCTTAGGAAGGTACTTATGAAAGTATCGCGAGTGGTTCTGTCTCTGCCCAAGCCCCGCGGGTGAAATCTGGAAAGGCTTGCGGGGCTCCGCCCTGCTCTACTGAGCGTTCGCTTAATGGCGAAACCGCACTCCAAAAACATCCCTCATACACATTTTGATCCAAGGGCAATCCCTCCCGCAAGCATTCATAGATGCGATAATCCATCATACCGTCCATCCCGCCATGCCCACTTTCCCGCGTGGTATTGCTCAGACGAGTATAAAGGGGATGATCATACATTTCATAAAGCATCTCCAATTGCTCCCCTTGTATCCACGAATGATGGTCCTCACTCAAACCTTTGATGCCGCCTTCGATCGCCACTCTAGTCGGGAAGCCTGCTAAGGTACCCTTAGTACCCTGCACTAGATTGAGGCGTGAGTAAGGGCGAGGGCTGGTTTCGTCCCATTGAACCATGATTGTCCGACCTAGTGCCGTCTTGATGATCGAGGTATTGAGGTCTCCACCTTTATATTGGAGTTGGTTCCATTTGTGATCTGCGGGATAGTTTTTCTCCGCATAGGATTTACGCCCTAGAGCTGGAGTGGAAAAGGAAACCAAGCTTTGAAAGTTGTCCTCACCCCGCCCCAGATTCATATACTGAGCTACGGGGCCGAGACCGTGTGTAGGGTAGAGATTACCGTTGCGATGCGCATAATGAGGCGTTCGCCAAGAGCCTGTACCGCGCGCTACATGCTCCATTTGGCCGCGCAATTCATGGATATAGGAAGCCTCTCCATGCAATATTTCGCCTATCACCCCCATGCGACACATATTGAGATACATGAGTTCGGCACGGCCGTAATTCACGTTTTCCATCATCATGCAGTGCTTTTGGGTGCGCTCAGAGGTGATCACAATCTCCCACATTTCGTCTAAGGTCAGGGCCATGGGCACTTCCGTAAAAGCATGAGCGCCTTGCTTCATGGCCTCAATGATCATCGGTGCATGGTTTTGCCAATTGGTGCAGACAAAGACCACATCGGGTTTTACCTCTACCAGCATTTGACGCCACTTATCTTCCTCGCCAAAGTAGGTGGCGATATTTTTATGTCGATCTCCTTTGCCTACTGCTTCGCAGAACGCTTTTTCTTTCTGGACATTGTCCTCATATAAATCTGAGAGTGCGACTACTTCAAAACCCTCTAATTGGGCCAAAAAGCGCAAATGGTTCGGGCCTCGATAGCCTAGACCAATAAAGGCCGCTCGGATGGTCTCTAGCTTAGGGGCCGCAAATCCACCCATATACTGTTCTTGGGCGCCACGCGCAGGGATGCGGGCTTTGCCCTGCAATAAAGACCCCATAGCAAGGGCAGCACCAGTAAGTGAAGTCTTTTTGATGAAGTTTCTTCTGTCTAGATTTTTCATTGTAGCATTGGGTCGTTAGGTATTTGTAGTTAGCAGATATTGATCGTTTTTGCAAAAAGAGGACATAAAAAAGCAGCTTGAAGTATACTTCAAGCTGCAGAGAGATTGCCTCCCATCTGAGGCATGGGAAAAAGCCTTAAGGACGCTCGTAATACATCACCATACTTGCTTTGGCGATGGTATTGTTCCAAAGGTTATAACCCACGATGGCGGGGTTGGTATTGGCGTCTAAGCCCAAGGATGCCGTTTTGAGGGCGTAAACGGTGATAATGTATTGATGGGTGCCGTGCCCTTCTGGTGGACAAGGACCGCCATAGCCGGGGCTACCATAATTGGTGATACTCTGGATCGCGCCCTCCGGGGCCAAGGCCATTGCTACATTACCTGCATTGCTGACGACTTCTTGTACATCAGCAGGGATATCAAACATCACCCAATGCCACCATCCGCTACCCGTGGGAGCGTCAGGATCATACATCGTAACGGCATAGCTCTGGGTTCCCTCCGGTGGATTGGACCAAGCTAGCTGAGGCGATTGGTTTTTGCCCGTACAGCCAAATCCGTTAAATTCTTCGGTGATCGTGGCTTGGCCGCCTATATCATTACTGCTGAGCGTAAAAGTCGTCGCGGGAGCGATCAAGACTGAAAGAAAAAGTATTAGCGCTGACATAAAACTTGTTTTAAGTGAAAAATGCGTAACTGATGACAGTCGCAAATTGCTACCTAAAAGCAGGATTTTACTTATGCGTCTTGCTCAAAAAGTGTGGCTATTAGTCCAACTTGCTTAGTTGGAATTGCTTAGGCGTAGTCCCAAATTTTTTTTTAAAAGCCTGAGTAAAATTGGACAAGGATTCGTAGCCAACCTCCTCAAATAGATCGCTAGGCCGTCTTTTATGGCTGCCAAGCAAATAAGCAGCATGCTCCAAACGCTGATCTTGAAACCAACCACTAGGCGCTGCTTGGTACTGTCGCCTAAACTCCCGTTTGAAAGTCGATAAACTCATATTGCAGAGAAAGGCGAGCTCTTGTAAGCTGAGTCTGTTGAGCTTGTTGCGCTCGATCACATTGGTAAAATGTCGCTCGCGGCTATCGTGATTACCCAGCAAACAATGGAGAGATCCTACGCCTTGGGTTTGCACCAGATAAATCATGATCTCCTTAAATTTTGCCGCCAAAATTTGATTTTGTAAGCCCTTGTCCAGTCGGTGTATTTGAGTGAGACTCTCGACAAAGTGCTGGATGTAAGGATCGTAATCAAAGACATTGAAGGACTTCGTAGGCACTGAGTTGGGGGCCTCCAATTGGTGGCTTCGCAAAAAATCTAGCAGTATCTCATCTGTAAAAAACAATAAAATGCTCCGATAGGTCTTATTGGCCAAGGAGATTTTTTCGGTCATCAGACAGTGGCCGGACCGGATGAGTAGAAATTGTTTTTTGCCCAACTTGATGGGATCATAATCGGTAAACACTTCCTTGGTCCCCTCTAGTAAAAAGCTAAAGGTATTCTTGCTGAGATTTACTTTGTTTTTGACACAAGCATGCGCAATATGGTAGTTGTACAGCTGTACGGGTGCCGCTGAATTTGAGAGGAGGTCTTCGGGTAAAGTATGGATGCTCATGATGCTCAATCAATATCTCGAATATCTGGCAATAATTCCTGCTTATGATAGGAGGCTCTTTATTTTTCTTTTTTGCTCCTGCGGAGAACGCTCAGTTGAAAAGGGATTGAATCCTGCTAAATACGTCTTTATCGATGATTTTGGGAGGATAATTTACTATCCTGTATGGAGAAGCGTTCCGCGAAGCGGCCCTCAAAAAATAACTGCCCAAGCGCAAGACGAGTTGGCATTATTGGACAGTGAAAGATGTCGAGAAAGTAAGATGAAAGCGAGCAATCTCCTCCCGATCCCAGCCCTGAGGCCATATGTCAAAAATATTTGGGTGGTGGAGAGTGATGGCAGAGATCGCCACGAAAAAATGATCCCGTACGGCTGTATGGATCTCGTTTACATCCATCAAAATGGACTTATATATCAAGGAAAGCAGCCCAAAGAGCTAAAAGAAAATGAAATTTTTCTAACTGGTCAGGTGATCACC
>JBCAWW010000510.1:0-4652 GCA_038534415.1 Bacteroidota bacterium
GCCAATAGCTTGGTGAGTAATATGGACCAGGAAGTGAAATCTCGCAAGATGCTTACTGAAACGGTTGTCCAGCTGCAGACTAAGTTACAGGAAATGGAAACCCAAAAATCAGGCGTTTTGAGTAATGGGATCGTACAAGTTTTTATGTACACAGGGATTGCCGCCTTTATCCTCGGTATCAGTAGCGGAGCATTATATATTATCAACACCATTGCAGCTTAAGCCCAGAACAAAATCCTATGAAAAAAGATAGTAGTCGATTGTTTTGGGTGAGCTATGCTGACCTGATGACGGCCTTATTTATCATCATGTTGGCCCTCTTTATCTTGAGCTATAAAATGTTCAAAGTAAGAGCTGCGGCCCTCGAAACTACCGAAGAGGAACTACGAGTGCGTAGTCTCGAGATAGACGGCCAAACCCAAGCCTTAGAAGAGTTGAAACGTCGCCTGAGCGAGGAGGAAATGTTTGCTAGCTCCTTGATTCAAGACCTGAATCAGGAACGTGTTCGCCTCAATGTGATGGAGGAAGAGTATAAAAAACTGCAAGAGATTCAAAAAGCGATTGAGTCCTTGGACCCACGCTATTTTGTGTACCAACCCGCCTATAAACGCCATGTACTGCGTACACAAGTGCAGTTTCCGAAGGGGCAAAACAATATTCCGCCTAGCTACGAAACCACGCTTTTACAGGCTGGACGAGCGCTACAAGGTTTGGTCGATAAACTCGAACCCAATGACAATGTCAAATATCTTCTCGTGATCGAGGGTATGGCTTCGAGTGATAGCTATAGCCGCAATTATGAGCTTAGCTACGAACGTGCCTTATCGCTATTTCGCCTTTGGGAGCAAAGAGGCCTCAATTTTGATCCTAATCGAGTAGAAGTGATGATCTCTGGTTCCGGTGAGGGGGGCGTGGGGCGCGACTTAGTCGATGAATCTAGGAACCAACGCTTTTTGATCCAGATTATCCCCAAAATCGGAGAGCTAAAGGCGATCAATTATGACGAAATAGAAGCGGATAGCGTTCTGCAAAGCAGTAATCCATAACCAGCATACAGGCCAATATGGACGAGCTAAGCTGAGTGGGAACCGGTATTTTGCGCTTCGATTTTGGCCATTTTAGCGTTCTGCGAAGCAGTTAAAATCCAAAATAACCCATCACCGCGTAGTGATCAGAGAGGTCGAGCTTTTCTACTTTGAAGGGCTTGACCTCATTGTAGGTAGTCTTGGGGCGAAGGTGTTGGCTAGAATAGAGTAGGTAATCCAGGAAGGCATTTTTTTTGCCTTTGGCGAACGCATTATTCTCTATATCAAAGGTCGGCGGATACTCAGTGGTGCCATGGTTGGGAGGGTGGATGGCACTCAAGCTATCCAGCATATTGGAATAGGCCTGGTTTTGTTCATCCAAATAGAGATCGACATTGAGATCTCCTACTATCAATACGGCTTCGCTCTGATCAATCTTTTGTTGATCAATGAAGTCTTTAAGCAGAGCTAGTTGGCCTTCTCTCGTCAATTGATGCTCCTCGCTGGCTTGGAGGTGGGTGCCAAAAATATGATAAGCGTGTCCCTCTTTTGCTATGTTGAGATAAATCGCTCCTTTGGTGGCCAAGCAATCCGAACCCGCGCAGATGTCTCCATAAGGCAAAGCGGCTTGCTGGCTGATCGGCCAACGACTAAAGATCAATACCCCAGCATCTTGCTTAGTCCCTTCTCCACCCAGGATATCCGAATAGTGGGGGTAAACATCTGCGACCAAATCGATCAATTGTTCTCGATAGCCTTTACCAAAGACCTCTTGCAAGACCAATACGTCATAGCCCAAGAGAGCAGGGCGCAAAGCGGCAATGCGATCTTGTTGCTGATTCCAAAAAAACAATTCAGGAGCCCGGAGATATAGATTGTAAGTCAAAATGCGGATCTCATTACTGCTACTTTCGTAAGTGTCCACCGCACTTTTGTCGGGTTTTGTAGCATGGCAGCCGAGGCCCGAAATCAAGCTCACACTTAGCAAAAAAAGGCCAATAGCGTATAAATGGCGGTTGCCTATCATCTTGGAATCTAAGATAATTAAAAGAATTTGCCTATTTTCTGAATCCATACACACTGCCCGAAAAGACCCAAATGCTGCAATACGAGGACTTCCTCATCAAATTTAATCCCTTACTCAACGGCCAGTATCCAATAGAAATAGCTTCTCCTGCAGGGACGCTTCAAACCTCCTATGTGCTTCCTCAGTTTGCGGGGAAAGTGATCTCAGAGAGCTTACATTCTTTAGGTCCCAGCCTCAGAGGACATGATGCGAGTCGCAATTTGATTTATGAGGAAGCGCAAAGTGCCATCGATCCCAAAAAGTTAGGCGCGAGCTTATTTCAATCTTTATTTACGGATGAGGTGATGGCCCTTTGGGACCAAAGCCAAAACCAAAGCTTGGCAAAAAATCATGGCTTGCGCTTAAAGTTGCAGATAGACCCAGAAGGGGAGGGGCTCGATAAATTGAGCGAACTGCCATGGGAGCTTTTGTATCGACAAGATAGTCGTGAGTTTCTCAACTTATCGCAGCGCACTCCGGTAGTGCGCTATATGCATTTGGCGAGACCTTATCAGGCGCTAAATTTCATTCCCCCCTTTCGGATTTTGGTAGTGATGGCTAATCCCAAGGGTTCAGATGCATTGAACCTCACGCACGAAAAACAGCTAATCGAAGGGAGTTGGGGAAGCCGGACTGATGTGCAGGTCGATTATCTGGAATCTGCTACGCGTGAGCGTTTGCAAAAACAACTCTCCGAAGCTGATTATCATGTGTTGCACTTTATGGGGCATGGCGATTTTGATAAGCGCAGTGGCAAAGGTGTCTTGGTATTAGAAGACAAAAACGCTCAGCCAGACTTGATTTCGGCGGAGGCTTTTGGCGTCCTACTGAGAGATGAGCCTAGCCTCAGACTGGTCTTTCTAAATGCTTGCAAAACGGCCCAAGGAGGAGATCATGAGTTGCATGATCCTTTTGCGGGCGTAGCTTCTGCGATTACTTTAGCGGGAGTACCTGCGGTGGTTGCCATGCAATACCCGATCTCCGATAATGCTGCAATCAGCTTCGCCAAAACCTTTTATCGATTACTACCAGAATGCCATCCGATCGACCTCATCATGGCGGAGGCACGTAAGGCTGTTTATCAAAATCAAGAGCGATATGGTGGGATGGAATGGGCTACCCCCGCTCTCTTTATGCGCTCCCCCGATGGCTTGGTATTTGAGTCTAGCTATCGCCTTAGCGCGCCCGATCAGCAGACCCATAAACTCCTCAATACCCTCGCCAGCAAAGTCAGACAGTTTTGGATTGAAGGGAAGCTTGAACAAGATATCACCCTCAAACCGCCCATAGAATTAGATAAGAAACTACTGCCCAAAGCGGTGAAAAATGATTGGGAAGGCGTCATTCAACTACCCAATCAAGACGAAGAAAGCGTTCCCGCAGGGAAATCAATCCTGACGCTTTTTGATGAAAAGGAGCGCTCCTTGCTGATCCTTGGCGATGCTGGTTATGGCAAAACCATCAGTTTGCTCGTTTTGGCTCAGGAGTTGATTCGTCGCTTTGAACAAGATGCTTCGCAGGCAGTGCCTATCGTATTGTTTTTGTCGACTTGGTCCGACTCTAAACTGAGTATCAAAGATTGGGCACTCAGGGAAATCAATCAGAAATACAAAATCCCAGATTCCGAAGCCAAGGCACTCATTGCAGAGGGGCGTCTCATGCTCATGCTCGACGGCTTAGACGAGGTGGTACCAAATCAACGAGAGGATTGTGTCAAGGCGATCAATCAATTGTATGCTGAGCAAGCCGCTAAAGGCCAGAAATTGAGGCTAGCAGTTTGTAGCCGCTATGATGCATATTCCCGCCTTGCGGAACGCTTCAATTTTGAAGGAGCCGTCATGCTCCAGGCTTTGAGCGAGGCACAAATCAGCGGCTACCTCCAAAAAGCGGGTAGCAATGCCGCCGGTCTGCAACAATTGTTAGAAGCCACCCCTAGTCTCCTCCAAGAGGCGCAGTCTCCTCTCATGCTAGGGATGATCAATATTGCCTATCAGCTTGATCCCGATGCCTTTGAGGATTGGCAAGGCGATCTATCGCAGGGTGCGGCCCAACAACTTTTAGTCGATACTTATCTCAAGCATGTGCTTGAACGCAAAGGCCAGCAAGCAGCTCCCTTTAGTGAGACAGAAGTGAAAAATGGCTTGAGTTGGATTGCGAGTCGACTCAAAAAGCATCACCACAGCGTGTTTTGGCTAGAAAATATCCAACCCAACTGGATGGCAAACCTTGGGCATCGAATCTTGAATGTTGGCTTATACAGCATCATTTTGGGTTTGTTGCTGGCTGTGATCTTGCACGCGCTTTGGTATGCGTCGGACTCGATTGATTCTGGTGGCCCTATTGCCAATAGCACGAATCCCTTTTGGTATTTCCTTTGCCCACTCTGGATTTTTTTGGTAGCCATCTGGGACTATTGGCGAATCAAAACTATGAGCGAAGCAGAGCAAGATCGGCAGAGGCAGCGCAATCCCTGGCAAGAAGCCCTCTGGATAGTGTTACGAATCCTATTTTACTATTTCATCTGGAGTATCCTCTGGATAGTGCTTTGTTTTGCCTATCAT
>JBCAWW010000511.1:0-4649 GCA_038534415.1 Bacteroidota bacterium
ATGAGCAGGAATTTGATAGAAATAAAATTGCTTGACTTGTGCTTGTAAGAGCCATGGGAGCAAGAAAAGACCTACGATCGAGTATTTTTTCATGTTTATTTGATTGTGTCGGCCTAAATCTACACAGTTTTGTTTTCGTTTTGGCAGAAGGACTGTAATTTGCTGCCGCAGTCACAACTCACCCATTAGGTAGCCTTTATGGAACTTTTTCATATCCTCTCCGGCGTAGTCAGCCTTTCGGCCATACTGGCCTTTCTCAATCAACGCTATTTGAAACTCCCCGCAGGAATCGCCTTGATGTTGGCGGGACTGCTGATTTCATTGCTGGTGCAAGCCATTGGGGCTTTGTCGCCTGCTTTTCAAGCAGTGATTGTTCAAAATCTAGAGACGATTAATTTCTCTGAAATCGTCCTCGACTTTATGCTGAGTTTCCTGCTTTTTGCTGGGGCCTTGCATACTGATTATACCAAACTAAAAGAGGCTAGGGGCCCTATTCTTACCTTCGCTTCCTTTGGGGTGATCTTTTCCACCTTCCTCGTCGGTACAGGCGCATACGGACTTTTATTTGCCATCGGCCAACCCGTAGACTATGTCTATTGCTTGTTGTTTGGTGCTTTGATTACGCCAACTGATCCAGTAGCGGTAATGGGGATTTTGAAAAAGGCAGGGGTACCCAAAAAAGTCGAAACCACCATCGTGGGCGAGTCGCTTTTCAACGATGGAGTAGGGGTTGTGGTATTCTTGCTGCTTCTTGAGATTGCGACCCTCGGTATAGACCAATTGTCGGGCGTAGAAATCGCCAAGTTGGTAGGCTTTGAGATCGGGGGAGGGCTTGGCTTAGGTCTTTTATTGGGTTGGGCTGGCTTTAAAATCATGAAACGTATCGACCACTATCCGACTGAGGTGATGATCACTTTGGCGATCGTGATGGGAGGCTATAGTGCGGCTTATTACCTACATTTTTCGGGTCCTTTGGCGATGGTCGCCGCCGGATTGTTGATTGGTAACACCGGTCATAAAGGCGCTATGTCTGATATTACGGCTGATTACATCCACAAATTTTGGGAGATGCTAGATGAGATCCTCAATGCGATCTTATTTGTGCTGATCGGCTTGGAGCTATTGTTGGTACCATTTGAATGGAATTACCTCTGGATCGGTTTTGTCATCATTTTGATCGTAGTAGGAAGCCGCTATATCGCTCTGGCAACACCGACGCGCTTATTTGGCTTTTTAAAGGATTACCCCAAAGGCACGTTGCAAGTAATGACTTGGGGAGGATTGAGAGGCGGCATATCGATTGCCCTAGCCTTGTCCCTTAGTCCTGAAATGGCGCGTGATTTTTGGGTGCCGATTACCTATACCGTGGTGATATTCTCGCTCCTGGTACAAGGCTTGACGGTTGAGCGCGTGGCGCGCAATCTACGATAGAGGAGCGAAGATCAGCGAAGATCAGCTTTTATGCTCCCTAGCTAGGAGGGGGGCTTATGTTTCTTTTCTCTGCTTCGCAGAACGTTTGTTTTAGACGGCGCAAAATGTTGCGCCGCTACTAGTTCTTCCCGAGCCCCGCCAAAGGAGCTTAGGTTTTCTTTCCTGCTTCGCAGAACGCTACTCTCTCGCTTTGAGGATGCATCTAAATGAGCGTTCTGCGCAGCAGCAAAACAAACTCCACCCAAAGTATAATCAAAAAAAATGCCCCGTCGACTTAGTCGACAGGGCTCGGCTAATACTGCTATGTAAAAACCTAATGCAAACCTCTTTGTACCAAAATGGATTTTTGTCGGTTATTTGCGGTTTGCACCGGCTTCTGATTCGGTAAATGCGGAATAAGTGGGATCAAAACTGTGCCCAAAGGCACGCTCTGAAAGTATACATTGTTGACGTAATAATGGGCGGTTTCTTCATCGTCCCAGATGATTGTCAACTTTAAATTCTCTCCAAAGGCGAAGTGCACGGAGTGAGCGACAAAGCTCGGAAATGTCAAGAGCTCTTTAGCAGCACTATGTGGAAATGCCTCTACATTTGCGTCTGGCCCCGCCAATAATTGGCTCCAAGCTTCCAGCTCAAATCGATTGCCCCAAGCAGCTGAGACCTGATGGTTTTGCTTGTGGCTGGCTTTGTTCCAATCAAAACCCAAAGCTGTTTCTAAGCCCATAGGGGCAGGATTGCCATGCAGGCGAATGATCGAAGGCTCACTCTTGACCATACCTGTTAGTAGCATTTTGCCATCTAATTGTAGGTTCAAGAAGCGGGGGCCATCATTTTGCTCTCCGCCGATTTTGTATTTGCTGCTCCCGCCATCTCCAAAAGATGGATCGAGATTACCGTTTTCGTAGAGACGGGCCAAAATTGGCTGTCTATTAGAGCTACCCACAATCATCAAGCGACCGTCGGCTTGCCTTCTAAACGCTGTGGCATATTCATTGCCGCCAAAATCTAGATATAATTGGCCTTTCTGACCAAAAGTTTCTTCGAGATAGCCATGCTCATCTAAGCCAACTAACACTAGGTCAAAGCCTGTCCCTCTTTCTGGAATCCGACTATGGCCCAACAAACGCATGCGTCCATCAGGTAGGACTACCATTTCGGCGCAATAGTCATGTTCTTCTCCCGTATGAAAGCGAACTTGACCGCTATAATTAAAAGAATGATCGATTTTGCCTTCGGGTAAAAGGCGGCCTACTACAAACTCTCTAAAGCGTTCTGGGCGACAAGTGCCTGCAAAAAAGATGCGGCCTTCATTGTCAATGGCGATGCTTTCTAGTTCATCTTCTTTCCCAATATCTACGATTCTCTTGCCCTGAAGACCAAACTCTAAAGAAGGTCTTCCGGCTGAGTCTAAGCAGGCAAAGGCAAAGTTTCTCGCAGCTACTTTTTCTTTATAGCTGGTTCCTGCTAGTAGGATGCGTCCTTCAGACAGCAATTCCATCCGAAGGCCTTCGTCCCAGCCACCAAGATTGATGGTCTTGCGACCATAGCGACCAAAAGTAGAATCAGCTTGACCGTTTGGCAACAAGCGCCAAACTACAAAGTCTCTTTCTTGATCTGAAATCTGCGTACCCAAAAGTAGGATTCGGCCATCATCCATTTGTTTGAGGTCAGCAATGCTGCCTCGCATACGCAATACCTTGCGGCCTTCATAGCCCCATTCGGTATCTACATCACCGTTTTCGTCTAACTGGACTATACCAACATTGCCATCACGATCTTCGATAGGGCCAATTACCCAAATGTGTTGGTCTGGTAAGACAGCTGATAAAAATGATGCTTGATTTTTCCACTCAAAGGGAAGCGCAGCGATTCCCTCCTTTCCGAAATTTTCGTCTAGGGCGCCTGCCATCGGGAGTTGAGCCCGAAGGAATCCATAGGTGAGCAAAGTTGACAGGCAAAGCAGTCTAAGCATGGGAAAGTACGTTCTTGTCCGCTAATAACTAATACAAATAAGGCTAATCTTGCGAGATATTTAGAGAGGCTATTCCTGAACAGACACTTTTAGTTCATGAACGGAAAGATTTCGGAGGGATTTGGCATTCCTAAATTTTGAAAGACAGAGACTGTAAGGAAAAAGCAAGCTTTTCTCTTTTGCTACTTTGTTGGAGGATGTAGCTTTGCGGCTGACATTTTGTGCAGAAGGATTGCTATCTATGACGACATATCGCTACTCTCTTTTCCTTAGCTTTTTATGCTTGATTTTTGGGACTTCCCTATGGGGCCAGCAGACAGATGAGTTTCATCTAAAAGCCCAAAATACCGACGAAATACCACTAATTGATGGGATTTTGGACGAAAACGTATGGCAGACTGCTGCCTCGTCTAAGAGCGCTTTTATTCAAGCTAGTCCCAATAATGGTCAACCTTCCACTTCGCTTACTGAGGTCATCGTTCTTTACAATGATTTCAGTATTTATGTCGGCGCTCGGCTATATGATGAACAACCTGAGCTGATCCAAAAAGAATTGGGGCTAAGAGATGAGATGGGCAAAAATACCGACCTCTTTTCGATCGGTTTTGATACTTATCTCAATCGTCAAAATGCCTTTTTATTTATGGTAACTGCCGCCGGAGTGCAAGCAGATGCTTACCTAACTCCCTCAGATGATGACTTTAATTGGAATGCAGTATGGTCAAGTGCGGTGGCCATTACGGATTTTGGTTGGTCTGTGGAGGTAGAGATTCCTTATTCGGCTTTGCGATTTCCCAAAAAGGAGGTACAAAGTTGGGGACTAAACTTTGGTCGGGTCGTAAAGCGTTATCAAGAGGAGAGCTACTGGCACCCGATCAATCCCAATCTCAATGGGGTGGTAAATCAATTTGGTACTTTGGATGGCCTAGTAGGCATTAAGCCGCCTGTGCGCTTACAGCTGACGCCTTATGTAACGGGTTATTTGCAAAAAGACCCTAATCAAAGTGCTTGGGGAACCTCCTTGACTGGAGGGATGGATCTCAAATATGGGATCAACGAAAGTTTTACCTTGGATATGAGCCTGATCCCTGATTTTGGGCAGGTACGTTCTGACAATGTAGTACTCAATCTTTCACCTTTTGAAGTACGTTTTGATGAAAATCGACCTTTTTTCACCGAGGGTACAGAATTATTTAATAGTAGAGGCAATCAGTTTTATTCACGTAGAGTAGGAGAGGTATATGGA
>JBCAWW010000512.1:0-4639 GCA_038534415.1 Bacteroidota bacterium
CAAAAGCTCAGTACCATAAGCACAAACCATTTTTCTGAGCTTTTGAAAATTGCGGTAATGAACCTCAGTTCGGTCTCCCAACTCCCCTTCTTGCCAAGGGAGTTGGTAACAGACGATGCGTTCTATGAAATAGCTCTCAGGATTAAAGACCACTTCGATCGCCTCAAATCCAATCGCACCGATGACAAAGTGGTAAGCAGATAGGCCATCTTCGGTTTTTCGAAAATCAATGCTATCACAAAAAGCAAGTAGCGAATCCAATGGGATGGGAGAGCCAATATTAGCAGAGACTTGGGCATTTTGGATGATCACTGCCTTCATGTCGTGATTGACGAGGATGGCATATTTGTCATTTTGCAGGCGCTCCATAGTCGGCATACTCATCTTTTGATGCTCACCTTGCCAACTAGCAGTGCCCTTGCTTATCTCAGGATTTTGAGGGTCATGGCCAGCATAGTGTCTATACTCCAATTCTACTTGGGCCCCTTTCAGGGAACGATAGGCCTCGTTGATTTTCTCAATGTCTTGCTTGACATCTTGGGCTAGGAGGCTTTGACTTACACAAGCCAAGAGCAGGCAGGCCAGCAGCCTGTATGTAATATGATATGTTTTCATTATTGTGCTAGTTGAGTTGTGGTTTGATAGATTGGCGAGTTTCATTGAGGGATTGAATCCCTTCTTTGGTTTCTTTTTGGACCCCAATCAGATCACCAGCTTTACTGTATTTATAGAAAGTTGCGTAGCCATTATTGTCCATCGCTGCCATGAGGCGTAGCGTAGCAGGATCGTAAACATAAGTCTGAATACCAGACAAATAAGGTTGAATTACGAGGTCGTCTAGGTATAGATTTTGAGTCCCGCTATTTTCAAATTTGACTTCAAAAAGAGGTGAACTGCCCTGCGTATTCGCTGCATTGAAAGCTGCCTCAGAGGGTAACTCAAAGGAAAGTTCATACCGCTGCCAACCATCCAGAAGATTGCCTTTTTTGGTAGGACTGGTTGTTACCGGATAAGTAATACCTCCAATTGAGACGCCAAACTCCAACCCACTGTAATCATCAATAGGCGTATTGCTGACTTGTCCAGCGTGATAAGCATCTCCGTATAGCCAAAAGGTCATCAAATACTTTTTGCCCCATGTGCCACGGAAATTACCGGCGCAATCACAATCATTGACGGTGTACTCGCTATTGGTAAGGGCGCTAGGATTGCAATCTAGGTCATCCCCCATCTCTGCTCTCAGTATCACAGGGCTTGCGGCTGGGAATCCCGGGCTTAGTTGTAAACTTTGCTTGCCAGTATGTCCATAATCTTCATTCAGATTGGCTTCTGAATTTTCAATGCTCACCGGCGATTGACAGAGGGAACTCACATCTTCCTTCACTTCGAAATTGGCAAAAGCAACATCATAATTGCGCGCATTATTGGCCGTAGCGATAGGCACTTGCGCCTGATAGCCAAATACAGCAGCACTATAAATGTCCAAGGGGTTTTTGCTTTCCACTTCCTGTCCTTGCGGCACATATTTGGTAGCTTCGGCTGTCCACTGCCATTTATCAATTTGGCTGTTAATGGACCAATTTCCGCTAACTAGTTGCCAGAAAGGCGTAAAATCAGTCAAGATTCCTTCGTTTTGGATATCGGTATCCATATAAGGAGTTGGCACATTAGGAGTAGCTGAAGCAGTATTGACGGTACGTCCTGTGAGATAGGTGTAGGACTTAAGCGGACGCCAATTGCCTCGGATATTCCTACGGAATGGGTTGATAACATCACCAGGCTCGGCACAGGCAAATTTAGTAACAGGTACAGTCTCGCAATCCCGAATGGGGAAAGCGTCAATCGTTCCGCGAAGCGGGAAAACATCTTCTTCGCCAATACAGTACGGCAGATGCCCTAGCATTGTAAACTCATTGACGTCGGTACACTCTGAGGCATTGGTCAAATCTGCTTCGATAGCACTAAACTCCGTCATATAGTCAAGACAAAGTAAGACCGGATTGTTGCCTTCGTCCACATCGAGCTGGATATTGGCTACTGCCGTAAAGCTCCCACTACAATTGTAACCAATTTGGATATCCAAGACCTCTGTACAATTATTAGGAGTAGTCTGTGCTGTGGAGCGAAACTCCACGCTGCAGTTGCTCGCATTGAGGCCGGTAACCGGATCAACGTCTGGGGTTAAAGCCGCTAGTAGAGAGCTATTGAGATACTCATTGGGGTAAGCCATCAAGTTGAAAGTCTGGTCGATCAGCAAACCATCTTGAGCAATTGCCTGTAGCAGCACTTGTAGGTCAATTGCCTCTTGAGTAAGATCTTCGCAATAACACTCATCCTCGACTTGAGGGGTACCACATTGCATTTGCCATTTGTCAGAGTATTCGATAGCGCTAGCGGTTACGACCTTGTCGAACGCTTGTAATGGAGTGCTATGCGTCAGCGGATTGGCATTGATCGTAACGATGGAACCCATGCCCATAGCCTGGTTATTTTGGCGGCCAGACTCAATCACCTTGACAAGGTCAAATTCGTGTCCAGCGGGGACTTGGGTAGAGATATCAATACCGTCTTTATCTACGGCAAAAACATCATCTCCATTCACATTGAGCACCCAAGCCTTAGCCACAATGCTGCCTTCTTGTAGCCATAGTACATCTCCGGGTACTAGATACTTATCCGCATCGGTCAGCTCATCAAGCTTCTTATCCTTCCACTCAATCCCAATGTTTTGATAGCTTGGCCCCATATTGTCATAGTGCCAATAGGCGGGATAAGTGAAGTTGTAGATATCGTCAGAAAACTCATTGGTGGTCTTGGTAAGCAATACACTACCACTTTCAGCATCATAAGCTACGTTTTCGGTAGCTATACAGGCTTTGCCAGTAGTTACAATAGTCTTTTGTAGGATACCATATTGGTTGATCACCTTAGTAGCACTCATGAAGCGACTCTGAGTGAACTCATACATGGGAGTAATCCATAAAGTAGGCACAATGCCTGGGAAGATACCGGCAAGGAATGCGTCAAGATTACCACTGTTGTTTAGACCCGTTGCTTCGGTTTCTTGTTGGCGTTCATCAACGATGAAATCCATTTCATAACCAAGACGTGCCTCGGCCGTTTCTCCTGTTGGCTTGATGATTTTTACTCCAGTATTGTTGAGTTCATTGGCTCCGAGGGGATCAAAATCACCATCGGTGCGATAAACATACTCGACTCTGCTGATCATTTCTTTCGCATCCTCCGCATAAATGCTTTCCCGCCAAGCTTTGCCATGCATATCATTGCGCTTGATCAAAAATCCTTGCGAAGCATGAAAAGTGTGCAGCTTTTTGAGAAACTGAATAGCAGGAACCCCTCTTGCCGATAACTCTGTGGTAGAAATATGGGTAGGGAATTCTTTGGCAGTATAAAACTCTTTTACGGTATATCCGGTAGCATGCTTTTTTACATTTTCTTTGGCTAAGGCTGAGATTTTCACTCTACTATAACCAACACTAGCAGCTCTAAATGCAGAGGGTGCAATCGGCTCTGTCACATAATACTCCTCATCAATGGCCCATTTATTTTCTTTACGAAGGTGTAAAGGCTGATAAAATGGGTTTTCATCCATCCCGAGCATCGGTTCAAAAGTAGCGACACCACTACTGATGATTTCTCCTCCTTCTTCGGTAGTATAATCATACTCTTGTCCATAGGTATTTGTTTGTTCGGCGAAGCCGGTCACATCCCCCCAGTCATCTGAGGTGTAGATTTTTTTGACACGAGCGCCCGAACCTCCTATTTTGTTGCCATAGGGCGTATAGAGGCGTACCCACGATTCGTCTTTGTCTACTTTATTGGCAAAACCTCGATCTGCCATCACTCGATAGATACCGGTAAAAACTGAGCGCATTTCCATGGCAAAACCAACCAAACCTTTAATCCTTTCTTCATCATCTCCAACTTGTTTGGCATCTGAAGGGAATACGCGTTCTGGCAAACTATTACGAATAAAATTCCACGCGGAACGAGCAATACCGGGTACTTTGGGGGTCTTGTCATTATCATCCTTTACAGAAGACTCTTCAATCTCGATCCAAGCTTGACTAGAAGGATTGGCGGGGTCAACAAGGCCGATTTCTTTGATTTTGACAAAGCCTGTCACTTGCTCCATATTGGGATCAGACTGGCCAAGGTCTTGCTCTATAGGCATGTAGAAATTGAAGTATAGTTCATCCATCATTTCACCAGCTTCATTGTAGAAGTAGCGTTGACGGAGTTCATCTACATCAGCGACATCCTCTGCGAGCTCGATATAGACAAGATTATTGTTGTCATACTTTTTAGCATCGGTAGTACTCTGGCTATAAAGCTTATCAACAGGTGTCCACTGGCTTTTATCGGAGCCTACCCCAGCAACCTTGAACATCTGCATAGCCTTAAGGTTTTCGACATAGGCATAGCGATTAGCTTCATACTCTACATTGATCGTTCCTCCAGAAGGAGTCTGTATCGTTTTGAGCAGCCAAGCTTCAGCATTCTCGTCAGCAGTACTTAGGTCTTGATCAGCATAAGGATACTTCCAATATGATAGGATGGGATCAGCCTTTTTATAATTACTACAACAGCAAGGCCTATGACCGTTGGGGTAATTATA
>JBCAWW010000513.1:0-4607 GCA_038534415.1 Bacteroidota bacterium
TTGGACATTTATTCGCTGCTGACGCTTGTTTACTTTGTCGCTTCTTTTATAGGATTTTACGTTTGGCGTAGGCAATATTTAAACTATTCTGTTAATTAAAGCTCTCTAAGTCAAGCACAAACTCCATATCATGATCGCACGCACTAAGGACAACATCCGCAAAACCATCGATTTTCTAATCATTTTGCCTATCGGCTCCTTTTTTATTCTACTGCTCGTTGACTCCTTTTCAAGGGGCCGAAATTCGGAGAGCGTTTTTCTCTGCGCTTTTATTTTGATCTTCGCCTTCCTGCTCAACAAATGGCTCAAACCCAAATCACTCGCTACTCAGATTGATCGTCTCAAAGAGGAGGAGATCCATCTGCTCGATAAGATCGAATTTCACAAAAAGATGATTCAAGCCATCAAGAAGGCAGAATTGGAAAATAATAACTCACGACAAAACGAAATCGATACTCAGCAACGTTATATAGAAGAAAAACAGAGCCGAATTGATGTCATCAATCGTCGATTGAGCAAAGTCGAATTGATTTCCGCTTAGCAGATACTCCACACATTAGGGCAATAGGGTCTTTATTATCAAATCCCATTGCAAAATGCATTACAAACTACTTATTCTTTCCTTGGTCGCACTCAGCCTTTTAGCGAGCTGTAAAGAGGAAGTCCCTATTACTCCTTTTAGTTATAGCGATCTTAGTATTGCGCTCAATCCGACTGAGCGTTCCCCGCTAGGGGCCAAAATCTCCCTCAAAACACCCGAGCAAAGTAGCGTCCAAATTCGCGTTATCGGCAAAAACGGGGCCCTCTCAGACGTCATTCATACGATCTCAGACCTGACTCAAGAGCATGACTGGACCATTTTGGGACTCTATCCAGATTATCTCAACCAAGTCGAAGCCCAGTTTTATGATGCCGCAGGCCAGAGAATAGGTAGCGATACCTTTGAAATTCAAACGGGGCCTTTGCTCGCAGATATGCCAGAGATTGAACTCAGTGTAACCCAGCCGGCTGCGATGACGCCCGGCATGAACCTGGTGAGTTACTTTGGGTATGAGCAAAACTTCTTGCCGCTGCGACCCTTTATGTTTGATGCATTTGGCGATATACGCTGGTATTTGGACTATCAGGAGGATGCTCGACTGAGCAATTTGTTTTATGATACTGGGGTCAATCGCCTCCAAAACGGCAATCTCTTTTTTGGCAACAACAACAATGATTCGATCTACGAGATCGACATGCTGGGAGAGATTCAAAATGCCTGGGGCCTAAATGCTTACGCCTTTCATCATATGGTGATCGAAAAGCCTAATGGCAATTTTTTGCTCACCGCCACCGACAGAAATAAACCTACGGTCGAAGACATCGTCTTGGAGATCGATCGCAGCGCGGGTAGCATCGTCAATCTTTGGGACATCAACCAATCCTTGGACAATAGTCGTCGTGCTTGGCCTACCGATCTGCATGATTTGGAAGTAGACTGGTTTCACGGCAATGGTTTGGCCTATGATCCAGCAGACGATGGAATCGTGGTATCAGGGCGTAGCCAATGCGCTGTCAAATTGAGTCCTAGCAATGAAGTCATTTGGATCATTGCGCCTCACAAAGATTGGCAACAAGCGGGCAATGGGGAAGACCTAAAGGAGTTTTTGCTACAACCCATAGATGCCCAAGGCAATGCGATTACGGACAGCCTCGTCCTCAACGGCCAAAGCAATCATCCGGATTTTTCTTGGGCTTGGTATCAGCATTCGCCCGTAGTGCTCCCCAATGGCAATGTGCTCCTCTTTGACAATGGGGACAACCGCAATTATCTAGGCAATGGCCCCGATTCTTATTCCAGATCTGTCGAATATAAAATCGATGCGGCAGCCCAAACGATCCAGCAAGTTTGGGCGTTTGGCCAAGAAAATGGGGCCGCGGGTTTTAGTCGCGTGGTATCCAAAACTACTTATTCGGTAGCGGATGATCATGTTTTTCTCAGTCCTGGGGCGATTAGTTTCAATGGCGAGGCTTATGGCTTGGTGCAAGAGATTGACCGGGCTAGCGATGCGCTCATTTTTGAGGCAAAGGTGATCCCTCCAGTGGCGGCCTTTGGGATTTTGACCTTCCACAATAGCCAGCGGCTGACTTTGTATCCTTAGTTTTTTTGCTGCTTCGCAGAACGCTTGGTTGAATTGTTGATTATTATTGATTCGACAATTCAAAATTTCTTATCTTTTCGCTGAAAATCGCACAGTTTTCGGTTAGCACTTTAGTGCCAATAAATAGTCAAACACCATGAAACATTTTTATGTTTTTGTCACGCTATCCCTTTGTTTTTGGGGTAGCCTAGCCCCGATTTCAAGCTTGGCTCAAGTCTTGCCGCCCAATCAGCCTGAGCAAGACTGTATTGGCCCTATTCCTATTTGCAGTCCCATTATCTCGGTACCTCTTAGTTATCAGGGCCAGGGCGCTTCCGCCAACGAAATCAATCCATCTATCTCCTGTCTAGGGACAGGTGAAATCAATAGCGTTTGGTTTGAACTTAGTATTCAGGATAGCGGCATCGTAGATTTTTTGCTGATCCCCAACAATCCTACCGAAGATTATGATTGGGCGATTTACAACCTAAGCAATGCTAGTTGCTCTGATATTTTCAACAATCCAAGCCTAGAGGTTTCTTGCAACTATTCTGGCGTTCCCGGCAATACCGGCCCTTCTAGTACCGCTTTTCCGGGAGGTCCGATCAATGCACCCATTACTGTCTTGGCAGGTGAAACCTATGTACTCAATGTGAGTAACTTCACTGGGTCCAGCGCAGGATTTACCCTAGATTTTAGCAATACCAATGTCCTCGCCTTTGATACCACGCAAATCAGCATTAATCTGATCACCAATCTCCCTAGCCTGAATGGGCTTTTACTGGTACTAGCAGAGCCCATCCTTTGCGCAGAAATAGACACCTCTGATTTCGAAGTGAGGGACCCTAATGGTAATCTTGTCCCCAGCATCGCGGCCATGCCTTATAATTGCGACAGCAGCTATACGGATTCTATTTCGCTCTTTTTTGATCCCCAAATCTCGCTCAACCAAATGCTCACTTTTATAGTAGAGCTTAATCCCGGCATTTACTATCCTTGCTCGCAGCCAGTGAGCAACCCGATGCCATTAGCTCTCACAAATCTCAACACTGCCATCATCGTGCAAAACCTAGGTACCGGCCCCACTCTCTGTAATGGAGACTCGGTCCTACTGAGCCATACTTTTTCCGGTTTGTCTGGCTTTCAAAGCACTTGGATGCCCGGCAATATCCAGGCCGATCAATTGATGGTGCAAGCAGATGCTGGCTCGTCTTATAGTGTCAGTACCCAATTTGCACAAAATGGTCTTACGGGGACAGACTCTATCGAATTGAGCGCAGTCGCTTTGCCCACCTGGACGCCGCTCGCCGATACTAGCAGTTGTGCTACGACTTTGCTTATCGGAAGTAACGACAGCTCACTCACTTACCTCTGGTCCAACAATAGTACGAGCCCTAGCTTTGTGATCGACTCCAGCCAAGGCGGTACCTACACACTGGCAGTAAGCAATGCCAATGGGTGTACAGTCTTTGATACTCTTTTGGTTAGCTTTTTACCTGAGCCGGCCTTCCAGCCCTCCTTTACGATTGGGGCCAATCCACTAGATGTCTTATTTACAAGCAATGCCAGCAATGTCGATAGCATCTATTGGGATTTTGGCGACGGCAATACCGCAACAGGCCTCAACCCTCCTCATAGCTATATCGCCTCCGGCTCTTATCAGGTTTTGATAACGGCTTACTCTCCTTGTGGCAATCTCCAAGACAGTATCGACCTTCAAGTTTTCGCCACGGCTTTGGCAAACGAATACATCCCCCAAGCACAGCTCTGGATCAATCAGCAAAATCTTTATCTAGAGATCGAACGCTTCAAGGCATCTCATTATCAACTTCAGCTTAGCGACCTTAACGGCAGGCTTGTTTTAGCTCCACAGCGGATCGTAGATCATCACCATCAATGGGACATCAGCCATTTGTCAGAGGGAATGTATCTCAGCCGTTTGCTCGACCCTGAAGGCAATATCGTCCTTACTCTAAAGGTGATCAAGCTTTAGGACTACTGCTTCGCAGAACGCTTATCTCCATCCTAGACGACAAATCGCTAATGCGTTTGCCCTCAGGGGGAAGCGTTCCGCGCAGCGGTACCCCCCCAAAAAACCACGCTACTGCCAGCTCCAAAAATTTCAAAAAATAGAATCGTCTCCCTTAATCAGGAGTAAAATATTCCTTATCTTAAAGCTGAAAATCGCACCGTTTTCAGCTAGCACTTCCGGTACAATCTAACCCTAAACACCATGAAACATTTGTATGTTTTTGTCATGCTATCCTTTTGCCTTTTGGGTAGCTCTTTTTCCTTATCAGCCCAGATAGTTCCCCCTAATCAACCCGAGCAGGATTGCATCAACGCCCTCCCTATTTGTTCTCCTATTTTGCCGGTTCCTTTTACTTATCAAGGTGAAGGTCTCAACCCCAACGAGATTGATGGGACCCTTTCTTGTTTAGGCGGCGGGGAAATAAATGACGTTTGGTTTGAATTTTTGGTAGAAAG
>JBCAWW010000514.1:0-4596 GCA_038534415.1 Bacteroidota bacterium
ATAGAGACTCAAAATAATGGCTGTTGCCGAAACAATCGTCATAAGGGTACCGGGTACAAAATGAACGTGTCCTCCCAAATCCATAAAGAGGAAGTAACCTAAATCGGTGAGCCCACCTGTAATAGCTGCGAGAAAAATTGCATTGGTGTTTTTCTTCCAAATGTAAAAGCCACAAATAAAGGTGACGACCCCTATCCATAGCAGATTGAATCCGTGTTGGGCAATAAGCGCACTAGCCGCCGGATGGTAATCCATCTGTACAAGACTCGGATCAACCGCATCGGCAATACCGGCAATAGAGGCCGAGATGTCCCCCTCAAAGTGCCCTTTTAAGGTGAGTACTCCTGCCACAGCATGTACAAACCCCCAAATGATCCATAAGACTGCTGATATCTTAAGTAAGTTGGAAAGTAGATTTCGATTCATTTTGAATATTCCGTTAGAATGAAAAAGTTATTTAGAGCAATTGCTCTAAAACAAATTAAGTGATTTGGAGCGAGTGTTCCAAAATGATTCAAAAAAATATTTGATCAACCCTACTTCCAAACCAAAGCCCCCACGGTATAAACCATGGGGGCTCTATATTTACTTTAACCTTTTCGGATTATTTGCTGCCAGCGAGTGCACGAAGGCTACTAGTGTGGCAGGCTGGGGTTTCTTTTTCACAGCATGGAGCAGAGAGCATTACGTTAGTCTTTTCTGCTACGATCACTCCTTCGATTTGCATTTGAGGGCTAGTCAAAGGTGCATTAGGTTGCATGCTACGATCGTTAAAGATCACTACTGGCTCAGCGGCAGTGTCAGGAGTATCATTGATTTCCATTACTACCGGTGCATCAATATCATCAGACATATCAGCCATCAATTCCATGCTAATAGGCGCTTTTTTCTGCGCATATGCTTGGGTATTAACTGCAACCATCAAGAAGAGGCTAAAGAAGCAAGCTAGCAATTGGATGTTGGTGATCTTTTTCATGATAATAAGGTGTTTGTTGTTTAAGTGATAAGAACGTTGATGTGGTAAATATCTTTGTTTGTATGATACATAGATATACGTTTCCGCTTAAATTTCTATGCATGAAACGTATCGGTGGTGGAAAAAGCTTGGGGAAAGGTAAAATTCTCGGTATAAGCTGATTTTCAGCCTTTTTGGCTTTTTGAGGAGGTGAACCATTCACGACATTGAAATGACAGATCAGGCAAAGCTCTGTAAAAAAGCCTGCCCTTGAGGTCTGAATTAGACCTTATTCCTTAAAACCTTACTTTATGATTGTTGGGATAATTGTCGGTGCAAGTCTAATCGGGATTGTCATCATGCCACTCATCTTGCAATTGTACAGCTTGATCACTCGTCCCGCGGATGCGGCTATTTAAAAGCTCGACCACCAAGGAGAAGGCCATCGCAAAATAAATATAGCCTTTGTCGATATGCTGATGCAAGCCTTCAAGGACCAACATAAAGCCAATCAAGATCAAAAAGGAGAGAGCCAGCATCTTGATCGTTGGGCGATCATTGATGAAGTTTGCAATGGCCCCGGAAAATATGATCATCACGATCATGGAGATAAGCACGGCAATAATCATAATCAATAACTGGTCGGCCAGGCCAACGGCAGTTAAGATGGAGTCAAAAGAAAAAACGATGTCAATCAGTATGATTTGAAAGATCACATTGGCAAAGCCATTGGCTCGGACTTCGCGGGTGTCTTCTGCGACTCCTTCGAGCTTATGATGCATTTCTGTGATACTCTTGCCGATCAAAAAGAGGCCACCACCCATCAAAATCAAGTCCTTGACACTTATCCCTAGCGGCTCCATCCCAAACCAATCTATCGTAAACAAGGGACTCGTCAGCTCCGTTACGATCCATTTGATCGTGGTCAGTAGGGCTAAACGAAATACCAAAGCCAAGATCAAACCCAAGGTCCGAGCTCTCGGTTGCTGATCCTCTGGCAATTTGCCCACTACAATAGAGATAAACACAATATTGTCTATTCCCAATATGATTTCCATCAAAGTCAGGGTAAACAAACTGAGCAGCGCGGCTCCCGTGAGTATTTCGGCGAAATCCATCATGGAGGCAAATATAGGGCAAAACTGTATATTGTGTATAGCAAAAGCTTATATCTCGCGACTACTATGCCCCGTGTCCAATTCACGCCTATACTCAAACGTTTTTTTCCTGCGCTCCAAGCTACCGATATCAATGCCTCCAGCGTAGGAGAGTTGTTAGAGCAACTCGAACAACAATATCCCGGCATCAAGGATTATCTATTAGACGAGCAAGAATTGTTGAGAAAGCACGTCAATATTTTTGTCAATGATGTACTGATCCGAGACCTCAGTAGCCTTGACGACCAACTCAAGGCCGAAGACGAAGTCTTTATCATGCAAGCACTCTCGGGCGGATAAATTGCCCTTACACATATGGCTACGAACTATCCTTGGCTGGAAATCGCCCAGCAACTTCAATCTATTGCTCAGGAAGGCCTTACTTATACCCAGGGCCCTTTTGACAAGATTCGCTATGAACGCCTACGTAATATCGCCTCTCAGATATTGTCTGATTACAGTGATATGCCGGTCGAAAAGGTCCTTGATATGTGGGCCAGTTACTCGCGCTATCCGACTCCCAAAGTCGATGTTAGAGCTGTCGTGATGCAAGACGATAAGATATTGTTGGTCAAAGAGGCGGATAATCAACTTTGGTCTATGCCAGGTGGTTGGGCTGAGATTGGGAGTACTCCTTCGGAGAACGCTGTGAAAGAGGTCCGGGAAGAGACTGGACTGATCGTGCGCGCGAAGCGGCTCCTTGCAGTTTGGGATAAGCGCTGTCATCCTCATGCGCCTCCCGAGCCAGACTATGTATATAAGATGGCGATCCACTGCGAAGTGGAGGGCGGTGAGCTCAGGCAGAGTATTGAGACGACTGATATTCGTTGGTTCGGCCCCGCCGAACTCCCCCCTCTCTCCCTCAATCGTAATACTGAATCCCAAATTCTTGGGGCGATGAAAGCTGTGGAGGAAGATTTGGCGGTGGTAGTGGATTGATTTTTTGCTCCAAAGGGGATAAAGCTAGGCTTGGTAAAACTATTTACCCTTTTGGAGGAGGAGTAAGGGGAAGGGAAATCTTCTCAAATCAAAAGAGAGAATCGTTCTGCGCAGCAGTCCGCCCAAACAAAACCCAGCACCGCCAAAAGGCGCGATTTCAATATTTCAACATTAGGTACTACCTTCCAACTATGCTCTACTTTCTCAGCACCTTTGATAGTCCGCGGCTTCGCTATACGCTGGAGCTGGTCTTTGGACGCATATTGGGGCTAGAGTATCAACAACTGAGTATTGCCGAGCATCAGCTAAATCCGCAGCCGCTTACTATCAATTATACCAAATTGATGCTGCCAGATGCTTTTAGTGTGCCCAATACGGCGCTGCTAAAGCACGAAAATGTCGAGCAGATCGACACCAAAATGCAAGCCGGAGGCCTGCCCTATCTATTTTATTATCAGACGAGCGGCGGTTCTTATCAACTGCCTTATGATGTGTTTTCGGCGGTATTTTATTTGGTGTCTGACTATGAAAAGTATGTAGAGGCCCATTATGATCAGCATGGGCGCTACGAACCGACGGCTTATCCTTCGCGCGATTGGCAACTGAGCGAGCGACCCTTGGTACATCTTTATTGTGAGCAGCTTTGGGGCCTTATGGAGCAACATTTTGGTAAGGAAAATCTACCGAAGCGGCGAAAACGAGAGTTTGAAACACGCTTTACATTTGACATTGATTTTCCCTGGAAGTATAAATACAAAGGGCTCAAGGTAGCTTTGGGAGGCTTAGCCAAGGATTTGCTCAAAGGGGAGTGGGGCCGCTGCGCGGAACGCTTAGGTACGCATTTTACAGGCAAGGATCCTAATGATACCTTTGATATGATCTTAGCGCATTTTAAGCCCGCTGATACGCGCTTTTTCTTCTTGGTAGATCGTAATTCGGAGCATGATAGTCGCTTTACATATGAGCATCCTCAGTATGCTGCTTTGATCCGACGCATAAGCGGAGCGGGCTATCAATATGGGGTGCATCCCTCCTACGAAAGCTTTCTGGATCAAAATGTACTTGCCCATGAGCAATGGGCTTTGTCCCAAATCACGGGTGAGGATATCGTGCGATCTCGACAGCACTTTTTGCGCTACCGCTTACCCAAGACTTATCGGGCATTGATCAAGCTAGGGATCAAAGAAGAGTATAGTAGCTGTCTGTTTCAGACTGGCGGCTTTCCCAATGGCATGGCCATCGCCTATCCTTGGTTTGACCTCCTCGCCAATGAAGTTACAGAGCTGATGATACATCCGACCATGATCATGGACCGGACTTTGCAACAATATCTAGGGATGAGCCCCGCAAAGGCTAGTCTTAGATACCAATCTCTCCAAGCGGCTACGCGTGCTGTCAAAGGGACTTTTACCGTTTTGCTGCACAATGATGTCCTCAGTGAATCCGAAGAATGGCAAGGCTGGCGAGATATGATAATCGGCTGGGCCCGTGAGCGATAGGCTTTTTCTCTATTTTATTATCTTAGGAGTGTTTTGACTCAAACTG
>JBCAWW010000515.1:0-4596 GCA_038534415.1 Bacteroidota bacterium
ATTGGCATCCAATAAACCGCTAAGGAATCCCTCTTCTTTACTTAAACGATCCATTTCCTTGAGGACAAATAGCTGATCCAACGATCGGTTGAGTAGTGTGCTGCTAAAAGCCGCAGCGTCTTGAAAAGTAGATTCGGTATGATCGATCGAGACCACTACATAGCCTTTAGAGGCGAGATTTTCGGTCAGATAAGTAAAGAGCAATCTTGATCCGGTATAGCCATGAGAGACGATAATCAAGGGATAAGGACTATCTCCTTTTAGCGTCTGAGCGTTCCGCAAAGCACGCCCCTGAAACTGAAAGGGTACTAGAGGACGCTTAGGATCGCCATTGTTGCCCATCACTTGATCATAGGTAACTAATTCGTCTTCGCCTTCGGGAATCACGGCCGGATACCAAACCTCTAATTTGAGTTTACGGTCATAAAGCGGAGTCGCCCCATCTTTGCGATTGAGGATATCGAGTTGATCGGGATTCGTAACTTCTATGGTCCGCACCCCAACGCCTAATTCTCCCCGAGCCGCTAAAGCCGGAGCATCGGGTAGCATATCACCAAAAATAAAGGGTTCTGCTTCGGGATGAACATTGGGCTGCCAAGCCCAGCTAAAAATCAGGACAATGACCAATAAAAGGAGGACGTAAGGGATTTTCATAGGGGGAGTTTTTGTTTTGAGTGATAATACAAAAAATATCACTGCTTATCCCAACGAGCCCGCCTAGCGCGAACGTCAAAATGCACCGACATAGTGCCGGGATAACGCCCTAAGCCTCCGCGATTGCCAATGACTTTTTCATCCAGAATTTTTAGCACGATTGCCTTATCCTCCTCAGTACTTCTCCCATCACCATTGATATCTCGAATCGAGATATCGACAGCCTCTCCCAGCATATGCCGACTTCGACTGGCGCCGCCTTTGGCTTTGTTATAGGCTGGGTGGCGATAGCCATTGACCAGTACAAAAGCGCCGGATTGATAATCTTGGGCCTTGAGCTCCTTTTGTAGGTGGAGAAAGGCATACAATAGCTTGGGATTGATGAGCCAGTAAAGCCCTTCGGACTCGTCCATATTCACCACTTGACGCCGATAGTAACTGTCCTTGGGCAAGAAATCCTTGATTCGATAGTCGCCCACTATTTTTTGATAGATCTGATCCCCCTTGACCCAATAGTAGCTTTTGCCTGACAACATAGCTTTGTAAGGGGACTGATCAGAGTGGGTGGTAGCGAGGTACTGCTTGTCTAATTGAGCATAGGTAAGGCGTTCAAATTGGCTGAGAACTGCTTGTATTTCTTTAGCGTTTTCGACGGCCTGCCTCTCATGGGTCCGATCATAGCGCCATTGATTGATATAATCCCGGACGCGCCAGTATTTCCATGCAACGCCCAGTAGAGCTAGACTGCCGACAAGCCCTATGATCAATATTATTTTCAGGGTTTTACTCATGGTTTGGGATAGACAAATATTTCAAGGCTATCGCTAAGACGAGGCTCAATAATGCTGTCTTCGGCCAAGATATGGCGATCAAAAAAGCGCTCTAAATAGAAGGCGAACTTATCTAAATTTTGCTTTTGAGCCATACCCTGAGGCGTATTTTGCTCAAATTGGTAGGCATAATCGTAAAAGCTACTGTGATCGATGCCCTCAAATAAGATCCGGTAAGCAGTTTGTCCACTTAGCGCACAAAAAGCATCCCTACGCTCAAACTGAATTTTATACCCCGGATGTCGACGGTAATCTGTCAAATCTTCTAGATACATAAAGGGGAGCGCAATGCCATCGGCAAGAGAAGCAGAGGTAGGCGTCCCATCGAGATTGGCGACCGCTTTGATTTGTTTGCCCTTGCGGGCTGCTTCTGTCACCGCCGCTCCTCCGATAGAATGACCCCAAGCCCCCAAACGCGAAAAGTCCAATTGATTGGCAAAGGTCGACGGATTGAGTTTTTTGAGTTCCGCCAAGGCGAACGCTATGTCCGCTGCCAAGAGCTCTTGGCGGGGCGCTTTGGCGGCACGATACTCATCCGCACTTATCTGATCAGGGATGGGGATTTCTTTGAGGCTATCATGAAAACGAAGATTCGCCGGGATGTAGCGTCCCACCGGATCTAGCACATATTCGCTTTCGTATTGGTGATTGATACCTATGACGACATAACCCGCGGCCACTAGTTCTTCGGCTAGATAGGTATAGGAGCTCGTATGACTCCCCAAAGCCGGTGAAAAAAGCAGTACGGGAAAACCGCCGCTTTGTCTTTTGATGCGAACTCCTGCCAGGGATCGAGTCTTGATCATGCTGACCGCTTCTATATCTTCCTCACTGTAAATGGAGCTTTCGTTTTTTACTACTTCAAAAAATGGCAGGTAATCAGCTCGTTCGGCGGAGAGTGGAAAATCCTCTATCGGATACCAACATTGTAACAAAAGATGGCGCTTACCGCCATAATAAGGGTCTTTTACTTGAGACTCAAGGATCAGACTGCGAGTACCGGCCAAGATTTCGCCTGCATTCCAATCGACAGAAGCAGTACTTTGAGGAGCAGTTTTGCAGCCAAATCCTAAGCTGACTGCCATAAGGAGTGTGAGTGTCGTACGCATGTTAGGAAGAAATTACGCCCCAAAGACAAGCGCCAACATCAGGAGTTGGAAGCTTTTCTTGCTAATCCTTTAGTTCCACTATAAATCATCAGCCCGCCAAGCAAGGACATAATGATGGCCGTAGCTTCTTTACCTAAAGTTTCATAAATCAAAACCAGAATCCAATTGAGACGAATAGAGCCGCCCTCCTCTTCAATACTTTTAAATTCAAAGTAGAGATATATCGCTAAACCTATCAGTGCGACGCCCAATCCTAAGGCCGCAAAATGATTTTGGCGTTTCCCTTTTTCTGTTTGCTCCAGTTGAGCCGGGTTTTCGAGAAGTTCGATTTGGATTTCATCTGCTATTTCGGCCTCATTGAGAAGGCGAAAAGCTTTTTGGCTAGGCAGATAAAAGTCCTTGATATGGCTAGCCTTAACGCCATTACCTTGGCCACTTAGCATAGCACCTCGTATAGTAGGGGCCATTGCCACGACCTGCAATTTATTATTAGTAAGGTAGATGCGAGCGCCGCGTTTATAATTGTCTATCACTTTGATAGAAGGGCGCCCAAATTGCTTGGCCATTTCAAAGTCATACTCTGGTAAGCCATCTACCAGTTTCAGCAAAATATCTTCTAAGCTCATAGGATTGAAATATGCTTAAATCAGTCCGTCGGATTGGTACAACTCAACCCCTTTTCTGATCATGCCTTGGATTTCAGTCTCAATCTCAGGACTCAGCTTTTTGATGTGAAAGCAGCTCTTTCCTTTGAGAAATTTGCGCAAGTCGGGCGAAATTTCGGCAAAGGCATCTACATGCGTGTAAATGGGAAAGAAATATAGCCTTACATCTTTAGGCTTAGGCATAATGCTGGCAAAGTAATGCCCCTCTACTTTTTGCTTCCCCTGCATAGCCGGTATGCAGCCTGTAACCTCAAATACTTTTTCGTTGTCCTTGCTAGCGCGTAGGGCAGGAAATTCTTTTTTGAGTAGCTCGATGAGGCTGATCTGGATTTCTTGAATATCTGTTTTCATAAGAATCAGTGCTTGAGCATAAGCTACAAATTCTTGTTGAAAAATCATCCTAGGGAGCCCTCGCTACAGGAGACCTAGCCTTAGGCAGAGCGGTTGAACCCTAAACGTTGCCAAAAAGAAAGGCGTTGGGGCTTGAGCCCTAAGGCAGCTTCCAATATCGCGACAACTTCTTTGTGGCGATGGATACGCGCTATTTCTAAGGCGTCCCAACCGTCCAATTCAGATTTGATGGAGGGATTGGCCCCTTTTTCTAATAATACTTTGACGACCTCAGTCTGCCCTAGATTCGCCGCCTCTATCAATACTGTAGTCAATACTTCAGGATGTTGATAATCAGGGTCGATGCCCTGTTGGAGATAATACTCTACCAAGGGGGCATCGCCTTTTTGTGCGGCTGCAAACATGTCTTTCCAATCGCCACCAGCTGGATTCATATACTTTGAGTTTGAGGGTCTTGCTGGTAGTAAAATAGGAATAATAAAGGCAAAAAGACACAGGTCAGAGAAATCAAGCCAGAAACCAATAAGCTATTTGCGCCAGGCCAGTGCATAAGCTTAAACGTACATGCAAAAGTCATAAGAACAGCAGTAGGGGCCGCGGCATAAATACTCAAACGTTCGAGCAAAGACTTAGTACCTGGCTGCTGACGGCGGTAGAGTATATAAGAAGGTAAAGCAAATACCCCCAATATAATCCCAGAGATCATACTCAATTGCCCCGCTGCTGGCAGTTGAAGCATGCCAAACAAAACACTGGTCAGCCACAGAAATAACCACGAAAAAGTCGAGAAAAACATGATTTTACGCATAATGAAAAGATGTTGATAGTTGATTAAAAAGCTAGTTGCATTTTGAATCTCTCGGGCGCTGCCAGAGATCAATCGTTCGCGTGAGCGAGCATAAGCCGTATCGAAATCCAATCCTTCGGCCATTTCTTCTTCTATACTGCTACAAAGGTGATCTACTAGATCTTCTAGCAATGCGACCA
>JBCAWW010000516.1:0-4594 GCA_038534415.1 Bacteroidota bacterium
CTAAACGAAAATGAGGAGGTATCAGAACTGATAGGTACCGTAGTTGATATATCGGAGGAAAGGGTTCAGGCCGAAAAATTGCAGCAGAGCGAGGAGCGTTATCGCCTTATTGCCAATAATACTCAAGATATCATCACGCTCTTGAGTGCGGATGAAGAGAGCAAGATTAGCTTTTTATCCCCTAGCGTAAAACATCTCTTGGGATATGATGCCGAAGAGCTAAGCGGCCGCAATTGGTGCGACCTGGTGCATCCAGATGATCAGGGTTTTGTCAAAGAGATCCTTCAGGCTGAGTTGAGCGAAAAATCAGAAATTCGATATCGCGTTTGCACCAAGACAGGAGAAATCATCTGGCTAGAATCGGTATTTGTACCGGTAAAATCTGCCCAAGGTGATTTGCGCTATATTCAAGCTAACTCAAGAAATATCACCGAAAATGTCAAAGCAGAACTGGCCCTAGACATGAAAGTTGCCGAGCTAGACAAGGCCAATCAAATACTCAAACAGTATATCTCTTCCAACTCAGAATTAGAAAAATTTGCCTATGTCGCCTCGCACGATTTGCGAGAGCCGCTTCGTACCATCATTGGTTTTACCCAAATCTTGGCATCAAGATATCGCAAGGATCTCAATACCGAAGCCAACGATTTTTTGGACTTGATCCTAGATGCTTCCAAGCATATGCACCAATTGGTACAGGATTTATTGCATTATTCACGAGTGAGTAATGAGTCCATGGACTTTCAAGAAATCCCTACTTCAAGTTTGATCAGACGTATCAAATCAGACTTAGAGGAGACTATTTTAGAAAATGATGGGGTGCTGATCGTTTTGGATTTACCAGCGGTCATTTATGGGCACGAAACCGGTATCTACCGCGTATTTCTCAACCTGATCTCCAATTCGATCAAGTTTAAAAGGAATGATATCGCCCCAGAGATTGTCTTGAGCGGGGTGGAGACAAAAGATTATTGGCACTTTAGGATAAGCGATAATGGTATCGGAATCGCGCCAGATTATCACGAGCAAATCTTCCTTCTCTTCAAGCGGCTCCATAGCAAAGTTGATTATGAGGGCAGTGGATTAGGGCTCCCGATTTGTCGCAAAATTATCGATCGACATCACGGCAAAATTTGGGTAGAGAGCACCGAATCAGTCGGTTCAACCTTTCATTTTACCCTCGCCAAGCACCCTAGTGTTACTTTCTAAATATTGTGTTGAATGCTTCTTTTGGTGGGATCTCAGCGTTCTGCGAAGCAGGCAATCTCATTGCAAATACTCCAAATTTTGAATATTACGATTTAACTGCGTTTGGATTTGTTGTAACCAATTGGGGTCAGGGACTTGCTTCCAAGCATTAAGCTGAGTGTTTGAGTAAATCAGTTTTTTGTCCAAATCCGCATCTAAGTTATCCAACTGCATTTGCGCTAACCGAAGGAAGGTTTTTTCAGTCGGCGGTAAATTCGGTTTTGCCTCCATCGCTTGAATCAATTCGGCAAAATGCATCCGGGCTTCCAAAAGCGATTGTAAATCTTCTAAGTGGGCCACCATCTTTGTTTCGGCCTTGACGCTGACGACCTCTTCTTGGGCGGATGTGCTCCACCATAGTCCCAATCCGGTCATACTGGCAATTAGGGCTATGATTACCAACCAAAGCGGGCTTGCTTTTTCACTTCCTTCTTCAGCTACTTTTGGAGGCTTTGGGCTTTCTTTTTGCTCCTTCGGAGAACGCTTAGCTGGCTTTTTTGCAGGGCTTTTATCGAGAGGAGTCCCCGAGAGATTGGGACCAAAAGAAAGGCCGCCTACTGATTTCCAAGTTTGTTCTTTGATAAAAGTATTGGCCAGCCGAAATAGCGTATCGGCACTAGGTCTACGATCAGCCTTATACGCCATCATCAAACCTAAAATATGATTGAAGCGAGCCGAATACTTAGGCAATTGAGGCAGCCCTTGACTGAGCGGACTGAGGCTTGCCCCACCTTTTTCGCCAAAAGCCAATTTGCCCGAAGCGAGTTGATAAAGACTCACTCCCAAAGCAAAAACACTTGCTTCAGCGCCTAATTCAGCCTTTTTATCAAACGACTCTGGTGCCTTATAGGCCGAGTCTGCCCATTGATGAGGAGCCAAAGTAGCTTCGTATAGCGACTCAATCCCCCACCCATGCAAAGCAAATCCTCCTTCTGAACGACGGTAGATCATGGAGGGCGAGAGAGTAGTATAAATATTTTGAGCATTGAGGGCGATCAAGGCCTGGCTCATGTCGAGAAGTAACAAGGCTAACTCAAGTTCCGAAAACTCCTTCGCCTCACTCAAGATCGATTGGCCCTTGGGAGCTGGATAGGCCAAAACGCCATTATTGATTTCCTTTTGTCCTTCCAAAGGAATAATCAGAGAATTGGGCAGCTGCATCCCGTTTAAAATATCCCAATCGATCTGCCACTGAGTCCAGCGGTCGAGAGCAGCTTGAGATTCGAGTGGAAAGTAATAAACCCAATAAGTTTGGCCATCATATACTCCCTCCCATAGCTCTATACCGTCCTTTATGGGGACTTGACGAGAGAGTTGGTACTTTTTGGCAAATAAGCGAGGGTGGTCGATAGGTTGTTGAGGGAGGTCTTTTGGCAAAATTACGGGATACTTTCTTGGATGCGTTTAAGGTTTCCTTTGTGTTGTCTCACGGAAGCATTCATTTGCTTGAGCCAAATCGCATTGTTTCCCTCTTTTTTCCATCCCAAAATGGAGCCAGAGGGATCAAAAACAACCCGCCCTTCGATCTGCTTGCTCAACAAATTGAGTTCACTATTGACCTGTTGGAGATAAGACTGATCATTGTTGCTGAGGCTATCGCTCTTAAAAGCCAGATCAGAAACTTGTGACTCTAGTTGATTGGTTGAAGAAATTAAGCCCTTCAAATCCCTGAGTTCTCTAGACTTGATCCGGACAGAAGCAGGATGAGGCGTAGTAGCGGCGGGTTTGGGTTCCGTGGACTCAGGCTTTGTGCTCGGCGTTTTTGTAGTGTTAAGGGGAGCTTGGGCGATGGTTTCCCTTTCTTTTGGGACGGATACAAGAGGCGGTGGTGAAGTTTTTTCAGCTTCCGACTCTGGAGTCGACTCTTGGAGTACCGAATCGCTAAGCGCCTCTTTTGCGGCATCTGCGGGCGTGCTATCAAGTACAATCTCGGCTTGTGCGATAGGCTCAGAAGAAGGCGTAGGCGCAAATATGGGGCCCTGACTAGAGGTTTCGGCCTCTTTAGGAGCAGGCGTACTGCCGATATTGAGCAGGGGATTAATAAAATACAGCGTGATACCGATGCCGAAGGCAATAGAGACAGGGATCAACCATTTGGTGCTGATATTGAAGCTCTTTTTGCTAGCAGTATAAGGATTAGCTTGCTGCTTCTTTTTGGCCTTGCTTTTGGCTTTGGGCTTTTCCTTTTTGGATTTGCTTGGGGTCAAGCGGCTGAGGAGAGGGTTTTTCTTCTTCGCAGAACGCCCCACTCCAAATGAAAAGCCGGGAATCGATTTCCATTCCTCTTCTGCGAGGTAGCGTTCCGCAAGGCGGACCAAAATATCAGCACTCGGCCTACCGGATGGCACGCGACCAATACAGACTTGTACGATCTGATTGAATCGATCTGAAAAATAATCAGGCAATTTTGGCGTTTGCACCCAATGCAATAACCTTTGTCCCCCTTGAGGCCCAAAAGCGGTACGTCCAGTAGCCATTTGGAACATGCACATCCCAAAAGAAAAAATATCTGACTCTGGCCCATAATAATCGTCCTGAAAGGTTTCCGGTGCCTGATAAGCCTTATGCGTAAAGCCTCCTTCCTCTTGCTCAGAAATATGGCGCAAGGAGCCCGAAAGTGCCACATCACCCAATACATAATTGAGGTCTTGATCAATCAAGAAATTGAACAAATGGAGATTTCGGTGCAGTATGGGCGGCTGAGCTTCATGGAGCATCTTGAGGGCTTTGGCTCCCTGATACATGAAGGTTGCCAATTCGCTTTCACTGAGTTTACCCGCCCATTGATGAGCAGAGCCGTATTGGCAGTAAGGCAGGATCACATAAGGCAAACCATCAATCATCCCATGTTCGACCGGACGCTGCAATAACGGAGAAGGAAATTGGGGCAAACTCTCTAATACAGACTGCATAGATTCCCACTGCTCCTCCGAAAGAGCCTTGGGAAGTAGGTACAGTTTGACCGCCCAGATCTTATTATCTCTCTCGGCTAACCAGACATCTGCGATATTACTTCGCCCTAATCTAGCTTGTAGACTGTATTTCCCAGCGACCTTTTTGCCAGGATAAAGGACTTCGGTTGTATGGTCTTTGTTGACCCCCATTGATTCTATTTACCGTTCTCTCACTACAAAAATAACAGAATCGCGCAATTTTTTTGTACGCTTTGCTAAGTAGTATGTACATCGCCCCCAATTGAGCAAATGCCTGTATAAGCGGCTGATTACCATTGGCCCGCTCTTATTTCGGATTGCCGCTCCAATTCTCTCCAAACAGGTAATAGAGGCATAAAATTTGTCCTTAATAAAGTAGAATTTTTACAAACCCAAAATAAATGATTCTACGT
>JBCAWW010000517.1:0-4593 GCA_038534415.1 Bacteroidota bacterium
CCTAATAAAGCTAAGTTCACCATTATTTTCATACTCCATCCATAGTTCTCTTTGGAGGACCTTCTGTAGCTTGTCATCCCAATAAAACTCTAGTAGATAGGTCCTTCGATCTTGCTGATCATAAGTGGTCAGGGTTTCTAGCTCAGGTCTAAAGGAACCTTCCATATCAGGGATAAAACTAGTGACACGATAGGGCAGATCTTGAGCTTGTGCGTTGATGACAAAGCACCAAAGCACTAATCCCAATAAGGAGGGTCTAACTTGGTATGATTTCATGTGTTTTGCTGATGACTGACTATGCTAAACTAAATATAAAGATTTAGGTCTGCTATGGCAAAATCAAGTATGGCTAATTAACTGAGCTTGTGTACCTTTGCGGCATGAGTCAGTCAAGAGCATTTAGGCGGTACGAATTACATGAGCGGGTGTTGGAAGCCATTCCAGCGCTAGGCTATCGTCGTCCGACGCAGGTGCAGGAAAAGGTAATCCCGCTATTTATCCAAAAGCGTAATCTTATCGTCGAAGCTCCTACGGGCACGGGTAAAACTGCGGCTTATGGCTTACCCCTCATTTCTCGCTTAGACTTACTCAAGCGAAGTACTCAGGCTTTGGTGATGGTGCCTTCGCGGGAACTTGCCATACAGGTGTCCAATGCGCTGCGTTCCTTTTTTGCCGGCGACCAATTGGTGGTGGGAGCGGTCTATGGAGGCGTACCCATGGAAGATAGCTTTCAAGCTATCAAGTCTCATCCCCATATCTTAGTAGTAGTGCCCGGTAGATTGCGTGATGTGATGTCGCACAATCAATATGACTTCCTTTGGCGTGACATCAAGTTTTTGATCATCGACGAGGGAGACAAACTCTTGGAAATGGGTTTTCAGCGCGATTTTGACGAATTGCGGAGCCATGTGCGCACCAGAGTCCAGGTCGGATTTTTCTCAGCTACCATTTCTGAGGACGCCGAGACCATGATCCGCGAGCGTTTTCACCCGATTCAGAGTTTACGGATTCCGCCCAAAGAGACGCTTAAAAATATTCGCTTTTACCTCAGTCGAGCCCATCAAGGACAGCGAGAAGCCTACCTCATGACCTTGCTCAAAGAGCAAAACATCAAGCAGGCCCTCATATTTGCGGGCAAACGCTCCGACATACTAGCCATCACCAACTTCCTCCGCAACCAAGGGATCAAGGCCGAAGCCTATTATGGCAATCAGGAGCAGCACGAACGCAAAAACATCCTCAAACGCTTCAAAGAAGGGCATATACAGTTTTTGGTAGCCTCTGACCTTGCCGCGCGAGGCTTAGATGTACCCGATTTGCCTGCAGTCATCAACCTCAATGTACCGGAAGAATACGATTACTACCTCCACCGCGTAGGTCGGACCGGACGAGCAGGCAACAAAGGCAAAGTATTTAATTTGGTGGCTTCTGACATGGAAGCCATTTTCCTCAAAAATCACCATCGCCAGATCGAAATCAAACTACAAGATTTGGTCATGGACATCGTCGACCTCAAAAGCGAAAAGATCAAGGACGAACAAAAGTGGGTCAAATATCATCTCTCTCGTGGTAAAAGAGATAAGATTCGCAAAGGCGATATCGTTGGTTTTTTGGTCAATAAAGCAGGTCTCAACGGAGACGAAATCGGCACTATCACCCTTTATGAGGCTTATAGCATCGTGGACATGCCGCAGTTTGGCTTTGAGAATCTCCAAGTCCAGGCCGATCTCGAACCCCTCAAACTCAAAGGTAAATCCGTCAAGATCCGTCGGTTCCAATTAGACGAGATCGAACGTAAGGCGGAGTCAGTCAGAAAGCTCAAACGAGATCGTCGTAAGGGGCTTTAGTTTTTTTACCTCCCGCTCCTGAAATCGGGATCCGGTATGAAGGCTTTTTTCTAGTACTTTGGACAAAAAAATTTCAGTATCATCCCGCACAAATGAAATGCGATGCGGGATCTTGAGAGAAAATCGTTCCGCGCAGCGGAAATTCCCTCCTCTCACTAAAAAAAACTTAGCTTAAAGCCTATGCGATCCAGATTTAGGGATCGAGAGCGCGGAATGCTTGTCTAGCTCGGTGCAAAATGTTGCGCCGCTACAGCGATTACATTTGGGGGGTATAATAATCCCGATTTTGAAAGAAAGGGGCATATCGCATAGGCCCACTTGAGGGAATCGTTCTGCGCAGCAGCCTCAATAATCATCTCCCCGCTGGCTTGCCACTACTGAATCCAACCAAGCCATCATCTCTGCCTTCATCCGATGAGCGACTTGTGGTTTTTGTTCAATGATGTTTTGTGATTCAGCAGGATCATTGAGGAGGTCATAAAGTTCGAAGCTGGTCGTTTTATCGGTGGTGATCAGTTTGTAGCGTTCGTCCACCCAAGATATTTGCTCCCCATAAATGAAGCCAATTGGTTTGTTGCGCTGACTTTCTTTGCCCAGCAGCAGGTCCCAGAGACTAGTACCATCCATGGGGCGATCTGTTTGAGGGGAGAGTCCTAATATCTCGAGCAAGGTCGGCAGATAATCACTAGTTACGGCGGGAAAATCCACTCGTTTAGCCCCCACTAATTTGCCGGGCCATAGCACAAAAGCAGGTACTCTCACCCCTCCTTCATATAAGCTTCTCTTCCTTGCTCTAAATTGCCCTGCACTGCCCGGAGTTTGCCGTTCTGGCCCATTGTCGCTACAGAAAAAAATGAGGGTTTCTTCTTCTATGCCCTCTGCCGCAAGGTACTGCCATAGGCGTCCGATTTGCTCATCCAAAGCGGTGATAGTGCCATAATAAAGCTGTTTTTGCAACTCCATTTCGCTGTAGTGGGCCCGATGCAGGCTATCGCTTACCACAGGCAGGTGGGGCGTATGAAACCAAATCGTACTAAAAAACGATTGTTGCTTTTGCTGAGCATCTTCGATGAACGGCAGCACCCAATCCATAATGATGCGGGCGTCATCACCTTTGAGATTAGTCGTTTCTTTTTTGCCTGCACCCGTCCAATAGGCCGTACCATAGGCGCTGGTGGAATCTTGCTCCGTCCGTACTGCCCAACCAAAGCGTTTGCTCTCCCCTGCCCTAAAGGAATCGGGCAAAATCATGGGATCAAAGGTCGGCACTTTGGACTCAGTGCAAAAGAAGCGATCGTAGCCATGCTCAGTTGGAATGCTATAATGCTGCTCAAACTTTTCTCGTCCTCCTCTATTGGCGTCTAATTCGGTTTGGGTCAAGGTACCGAGATGCCATTTACCAAAATGCCCGGTGGCATAGTTTTGCGATTTGAGTACTTCGGCGATGGTGATCTCTTCGGCGAGCATATGGCCCGAATTGGCATTGGGGATATTCATGCGCAGCGGGTTACGCCCTGTGATCAGAGAAGCTCGGGTAGGAGAGCAAACCGCCGAGGCAGAGTAAAACCTATCGAATATGATACCTTTAGCCGCTAAGGAATCCAGCCAAGGGGTTTGGATCTTCGGATTGCCATTAAAGCCCGCATCGTACCAGCCTTGATCATCGGTCATGATCAAGATGATATTGGGTCTGGGGGGTCTTTGTTGACAGGAAGATAAACCGACTAGCACGAGAAGAGATAATTTGATCCACTGATTCATGATTGTTGGTATTATCTCCATTGAGCGAGGCGAGGATTCTTATTGCTTGATAATGCGCTGACTTTGCTGACTTTCCGGATGATTGAGTTGCACAATGTACATCCCACTTTTTAAGTCTCGCAAATCGAGAGTCAAGCGATTTTGCCGCCCGAAATTCGTAAAGGTCTTGACGGTGCTACCCCGCAAATCAATCACTTTAATACTCGTTTGTGAGTCATACAATAGCTCCGAACTAATCATGATAAAATGATTGCTAGGGTTGGGGTGTATCTCTAAGGCGGTTTCCTCCAATACAAAGTCACACTCAGCATCATTGAGATAGCCATACACAATCTTCCCTCTTGGTTGGGGAGTTAATCCTGAAGCGCCTTCTCTTTGAAACTGAGTTTTGGTCAAACCGTCGCAATAATCCTCATACTCAAAGGTAATCTGCCGATCCGACACCTCATACTCACTACCATTCCAGACGCTATCAATGAAGTTTTGTGCTAATACCCGCTCTTGCTCATCAAAAAGCTGCTCCCAAAGGTAGGTGTAGCGATATTGTTGGCTGATGGTGTCCAAATCGTTTCGCCTTAGATAAAGCTGCCTAGTAGGCGTGTTTTCGAGCACTAGTCTTTCATGCCAATAGTACCATTGAGCCGTTTGTCTGTCTCGAAAGCCAGCACGTTCATAGACTTGCTCTCCAAGTTCATTGTAGCGATAGATATTTTCGCCAGCTCTCCCTTCATCAAATTCACTGTAAAACCGGATTAGCTGCTCTTTGGCATCATAAACTTCCCGATTAAAATTATTGATGCTCCAAGCATTGAGATCGTTTCGCCAATATTCGATCCGAGTAGTTTTAATAGTACTATCTGCAAATTGTTCGTAGCTATAAAAAGTACGTTCGTAAGCAGTCCAAGCGCCAAATCCTTGGCGGTTTTCTTGAAAAGTAGCGGTCAATCGACAGTCTTGATCATATTCGTTGCGCGTGCGAAAGTTG
>JBCAWW010000518.1:0-4579 GCA_038534415.1 Bacteroidota bacterium
CAACATGTCCTTTTTCTTCTAAGAGTCTGACCAAAGATGAAACCGTATTGTAGTGAGCTTTCTCTGGTAGCCTTGCAAGGATATCCTTGACAAAGGCTTTTTCTAACTCCCAGAGGATTTGCATCACTTCCTCTTCTTTGCGGGTTAATCGTTTCATACCATAAAATTATAACGTAAAAATCAGTTATACAACTAATTTATCAGTTTTGTAACGAATTAATCAGTTTTTAATCTCCTGCTAAGACTCGTCCATTGATCTTGCCTTACACCCAACCCCTTTTGTTTTTGAGGCGTGTATAAATCAAACATCCCGATTTTCCGCCATGAGAAAATACTACTGCCTATGCTTAGGCTTAGGACTCTTATTGAGTGCCTGCCGCGAGCCAGAAATCCCCTTTGAATCCAAGGAAGTGCCCTTTGAGGAGCTAATTCTCGGAGAACTAGCGGTCAAAATAGACCCCTTTGGTCGTAATCCGCTTTCCGCCCAATTGACCTTTGAGAGTAAGCAGGCCTGCGAACTAAGTATCACGCTTTTGGGGGAGGAACCCCTTTTTCATGACTTCCCAAAGGCCGCCGAACACCAAGTGCCAATCTTAGGACTCTATCCTGGCCGGGAGAATAAAATAGTGCTGGACATGCTCGCTGAAAATGGTTGGTACGCACAAGACACTTTATCAATTGTAACGGATCCGCTGCCTGATTATCTGCCCGAAATTCAGATTGTGAGCCTGCAAGCAGAACGCATGGAATCAGGTTTTCACTTCAGTAATTTTAATCGTCCTGTCGATAAGAAATTTCAAAAATCCCCATTTTTATTCGATAACAAAGGGATCATCCGCTGGATGTTAGACTTGAGTGAGTTTGAGAACCTCACTTTTCCTATCCAGCGATTTGAGGATGGCTTATGGTATCTCTTTCAAGGAAACAAAATATTGACCTTCAGTATGCTGGGCGAAAAGCTCCGCGAAATAGATCTTGGCGAAACTTATCGCCCGCATCACGATCTTATCGAACTTCCCAATGGCAACCTGGTCGTAATGGTCAATAAAGCAGGCACGACCATCCCCACCGATACTGGGGCGATAAGCTGCTGGGGAGATCATCTGATCGAGATTGAAAGAACTAGTGGCGGCCTTATCCGTGAATGGGATATGAGAGAGGTATTAGATGTCAGTCGCAAAGACCTCCAACCTCAAGCTACTGGAGATTGGTTTCACGGCAATGCGGTTTGGCACGATCCATCAGACAATGGCCTGATCATATCCGGTCGTAACCAAGGAGTCGTCAAAGTTTCGCAAGACAATGAACTACTTTGGATTATGGCCCCCCACCGAGCTTGGGGACAAGCAGGCATCAATGGAGACGGCCAAGAAACCGCAGCTTATTTGCTCAAGGCGGTGGATGCTAGTGGGAGTCCTTATAATGATTCGATCCAAGATGGAGCAGAGGCGCATTTTGACTTTGATTGGCCTTGGGGCCAGCATGCACCAAGCCTCTTGCCCAATGGCAATATCGTGCTTTTTGACAATGGCTTTGAGCGGCAGTTTGGGCAGGCGAGTTTGTATTCTCGCGTGCTTGAATATGCTGTAGATCCCACACAAATGTCCATCAGGCAGTTGAGAGCGTATGGGGCTGATCGTGGGCAGGGACTTTATTCACGGGTGATCAGCAATGCGAGTTGGCTACCCGATACAGATAATCTTTTGATGATGCCGGGGCTGATAAGAGAAGGCGTTCCGCCGCAGGCGAGAATCGTAGAAGTCTCTGGGCTAAATAGCGAAGTAGTTTTTGAAGCTGCGCTGATTTTCAAAAATAGCGGAGGTGATGGTTCCAATACTTGGGGCAATATAGATGCTGTTTATCGTTCTGGACGGATGAATCTTTATCCTTAAGGCATGCGGATACTACTATACAATGACATCTCTGGGCCTTGTGGGGGAGCCGAAAGTCATATCCGGGTGCTCATGAGCTCCTTGCGTCGGCGAGGGTATGAGGTGGATTTATGCGCCTTCGCCGAACGCTTACCTTCACGTGCCACTTGGCCCCAAAAACTGAGGTTTGTCCGCCATGCCCAGATGAGACTGAGCGTTCTGCGCAGCAGTTGGCAAAAAAAACTAGACGCCTATCAGCCAGATATCGTGCATTGCCACAATAATCGTCTCTATACAGCCAGCATAATGGCAGAATTGGCTAGGCGAAATTTGCCTGTGATCAGTAGTTTTCACGACTATGATCTAATTGATTTTATCGCCAAGCCTCAGTCCGTAAAAGCCCAGATCAAAAAGCGCCAATTTGAACTGATAAGTCAAGATTCTACTTATCTAAGTGTGCCTACTCGGCGGCTGGAGGCCAAGCTTAAGCCCTTACATCCGCGAGTGGCTTATCTACCTTACTTTATCAACAATGAGGAATGGACCGCCTCCGAGATGGCGCAGACTAAGCATAAGCAACTCTTGTATGTGGGGCGTATGATCCGAGAAAAGGGCATATTTCGCTTATTGGAAGCCATGCGGCAACTAGATGATTATCAACTCACTTGTGTCGGAGAGGGGGCTGATCTTGCAGCATTTGAGGCCAAGGTGTTAGAGACCGGCCTCGCCGAACGCGTCTCCATATTAGGCTTTCTTGGACAAGCTAGACTGAGAAAGGCTTTTACTAAGGCAAGCTGCTTACTCTTGCCCTCGGAGTATCAAGAAGTATTTGGAATCGTAGGGATTGAAGCGCAAGCGATGGGACTGCCTTGTATCGCCAGTGATGTAGGCGGGGTCGCTGAATGGTGTAGGGCAGGGGAGACGGGTTTGCTGGTAAAATCTGCTGATACTTCAGCCTTGGTCCGTAATATCCAGTTATTGCATAACCATCCAGCTTTATACGAACGGCTAATAAAGAAAGGGCTCCAACACCAAAAAGAGTATTTTAGTGTTGAAGCCATCTTGCCCCAAGTGGAGCGTTTATATCAAACTGCCTTTATAAAAAAGGCTGGGTATCCAGCTTACGAGAGATTGCGAAAGCAGCGTTTACCAAGCCCACGTGACTATAGGCCTGCGGGAAATTACCCCACTGACTCCCGTCTCGATGATCTACATCCTCACTCAATAGCCCAAGATGGTTGCTATACTTCATGAGATTTTCGAAGATTTCGACCGCTTCATCAACTCGATCTAGATAAGCCAAAGTCTCTACATACCAAAAAGCACAGATTAAGAAGGTGGTCTCTGGCTCGCCAAAATCGTCGGCATGCTTATAACGATAAAAGAGTCCTTCTTTGGTCTTGAGGTCTTTTTCGAGTTCCTGAACGTGTATTTGGGCTTTCTCGCTGGTGGGATCGAGATAGCTCATAGTGATCAACTGCAGGAGACTAGCGTCTAGGTTTTTAGAACCTAATGCCTGAGTATATACCTGACGTTCTTGATCAAAGCATGCTTCTAATTGCTCTACGCTTTCGTCTACCAGTTTGCTGGCAAGCTCTATCATCTCAGGCTCATCGAAGTATTCACCAATCTTGAGTGCAGCCTGACTTCCTGCCCAATGGAAGAGGAAGGTATAAGAGTGTAGCTGAGCTTTGTTACGAAACTCCCATAAACCTGCATCGGGTTGGCTCATAGTCTGTTCGATCTTTTTCAAGATCCGCATAACCAATGGGAGCATATGGCGCTTGTCTTCTTGACGTAGACGCGCATCCACAAAGAGAGGCAGAAGAGTCGTCAAAACCTGGCCATAAACATCATTTTGGATGTGTTCATAAGCTTGGTTGCCTCGACGCACAGGGGCATTATTGCCCTGATACCCGCTCAATGGTAGGATTTCTTCAACCAAGTCGGCATCACCTGTGATGGAGTACAATGGCTGAAAGCGATCGTCTTCATCAAGATTGAGGGCGATATTTTCGACATAGTGAGCGTATTGCTCTAGCTCGCCAAAATGGCCGAGATTGGTCAGGGCTTTGAGTGTGTAGTGGGTATCACGCATCCAGCAGTAGCGGTAATCCCAGTTACGTCCACTACCGGGAGCTTCGGGCAGACTGGTAGTCGTCGCCGCGATAATCGCACCGGTATCTTGGTATTGGTGGAGTTTGAGGGCCAAGGCTGAGCGGATAACCGCTTCTTGGTGAAACTGCCCAATAGAAGTCCTACGAACCCAGCGCTCCCAATATTTACGCGTTTTGGTATAAAAGGAGTCTAGGGTGATTTCTAGTTCAGCCTCAAGTGGGATTCCCCACGTCAAAGCGAGATGGCGAGGTCCAGTGAGGGTAAAATACTTTTCCTCTGCGATATAATTGAGGGGAATGTTTGCCGTAAGCCTTACTTGGCGCTCTAGGCCCATATATCGGATATGGCTGCTACCAAAAAGCAATTCTGGCTCTAGTTCTCCATATTCACCGCGTGGACGACAGACCACTTTGATGCGAGGCGTTCCCTCGAGGGGAATAATCCTTCTCGCAAGCAATAAAGGTTTATAATAACGATCATAATTGAGAAATCGGGGGGCAAAGTCCACTACTTTATAGCTCCCATCTTCACAATGAAACTCAGTTACTAAAATATTGGTATTGGGAAGATAATACTGCTCACTTGTATAG
>JBCAWW010000519.1:0-4573 GCA_038534415.1 Bacteroidota bacterium
AAACGGACAAAATCAATCTAATTTGTCACTTGGACTGAATTTGCCCGTTTTTTTGGATTCATCCTTTCATAAGGAAGATTCTGTAGGCTTTTGCTTTTCAAATTTGACTAGTCAAACGTTCTTTTACTACGAAAACCCGCTAATCTTTAGATTGGCGTAAATCCAAATAAGTAGGCACTAGCCCTGAACACAGCATAAAAGCAACGGCTGATTCAGAATTGGTTGATCGCATGCAAATGCAGCTTATTTTTGGATATTGAAATTTTAGAGAAAACGAGGGAAACTGAAGGCCATTTTGGATGAGTTGAGATTTTTTAAGAAAAGGCATCTTTTTTTGCTTCTAATCATCCTTCCCTGCTTCACCCCCTTACTACCGATCCACCTTTCCTATACGTTCGAAGGAACTGGCAAAGTGTATCCGATTCAGGAATGGATTCTGAATCGCGATCAGGAAGGCGGTATCATTAGTACGGTGTACAATCATCAATTGGGTGTGATCAGCGAAGTGAGTAGTTATAAATTTGAGCGTGGCGATATAGCCAACGTTAAGATTACGCCTTTTCAAAACCAGACTGTAAGATTTATCGACAGAGGTGATACCATCGCCACTGTTCGTTCATACCTCCTTGAGGAACGATTAAACACCCTGCGCCTACAGCTCGAGGTAGAAAAAGCGCGCCTTCGCAGTGAAAGAGCGGGCGCCAAAGGCCCCGTCATCGCCGAAGCTACCCAACGCCTGGACTACGCCATGGAAGAACTGGCACTCGCCCAAATCAATTTTGATCGCTCCAAAGAGCTCTATGACGATGGCGTCATCACCGATGCCTCGTTCAACGAAGTTGAAAACGAATACAAACTCGCCCAAATCCAAGTCAAAATCTCTACGAGCAGTTTAGATGCGGCTAAAATGGGGCGCAAACCCGAATTGTTGAGCTTTATACTCGCTACGATGGAGTCGATCGAGCAAGAACTCGCTTTCCTCCAAACCAAACGTAGCGGCTATCATATCGTATCGCCCATCAGTGGGTCCGTAGACTATACAACGAACACTGAGCAAATCATGACGGTAGATGATACCAGTAAAATGGTCCTGACCGTCCCCGTACAGCTAGCCCATCAGTCTTACCTCAAACTCGGTACGCCGATCAAGGTCAAAGTGCCCGGCATCGAAGCGGAAATAGAGGGGGCCGTAAGTGGCATCAATGATGAAGTCCAAATTTTGAACAACCAACAAGTCATCTTGGTCAAAGCTAGTTTTCAAAACCCACAACAACATGTACGCAAAGGGGTCATGGTCAAATGTACCTTCGTTTGCGATACCATAGAGCTCTGGGATTATCTCGAAAGAACCATCAAAACCTGGAGCCACTAGCCTATGCGATACGAGTATAAATATTTTGTTCCGACCGAAAAGCTGGATACCCTCCGGAACTTGATCCTTCCCTTTGTGGATTTGGACAAGTTTGCAGCGGGTAGGGAACATCATCATTATACCGTACGCAGTATTTATTTTGATTCTCCGAGACTAGAATTTTACGACGAAAAGGTCGAGGGGATTGGTCATCGTAAGAAGGTGCGCCTACGTGGTTATGACATCGGACAAAACGAAAGCACCGTCTTCATGGAGATCAAGCGCAAATATGAGATGCCGATCCTCAAAAATCGCGCGCCCATGACTTATGCGGGAGCCAAGGCATTGCTCAGTGGGCAGGCACCCATCGAGCGCGTCATCCAAAACAGCGGCAAGTTTCCCGATGCGCAAGACAATGCGCGAAGATTTCTCTATCAGATCAACAAAAAGAACCTACGACCTGTCGTATGCGTGATCTACGATCGAGAACCCTATCTCAGCAAGACCGACCAAACCATTAGAATCACTTTTGATAAGAATCTCCGCTCTACTCCCTATCCGAGAATAGATCAACTATATACAGAACAAGGCCTCAGACACTGCCTCAACAATCAGTTTATCCTAGAGGTAAAGTTTAACGACTACTACCCCGCCTGGATGAAACCGATCATTGGCACCCTTGGCCTCAAATGGACCTCGGCCTCGAAGTATGTTATTTCGATGGATTCCCAAGAGCTCGGCTATCGCACTAGGCGATCTCAGGTAATCTCCAGAGGCAATATGTTCAAGACCCAATACGGGGTGGGGAGTCCCGTCATCCGTAAAGGACAAAAAATCCCTACCGAACACCTCGATCCCCTTCACCCAGGAGATGATCGTATACCCAAAAAAATGAAACGCGTCATCTGATAAGGATATGTTACAAGACTTTCAACAAGGCTTAGACCTCTTTCCGCTCACCTTGCAGGACATCCTCATCAATATGGGGGTAGCCCTCATATGTGGCTTGATTATCTCCGGCGTGTATCGGGTGACTTACAAAGGACCAAGCTATTCGGTAACCTTTGTCAACTCTCTCGTCTTGCTGACGATGATTTCAGCCATCGTGATCTTGGTCATCGGCAACAATCTAGCCCGAGCCTTTGGTTTGGTCGGAACGATGTCCATCATTCGCTTTAGAACTGCCGTAAGGGATACACAGGATATTATTTTCATCTTTTTCTCTTTGGCGATTGGCCTTGCCTCTGGTGTAGGTTTGCCGCTGCTCGCCTTCGGCGGAACGATTATCATCTCCATAGTGGTCTTGCTACTGGTATCTACCCAATATGGCAATCCCCGCAAACGTCAATACCTCCTCCAGATCTCCTATAACGCCAATCCTGAAAACGAGGCCAATCTCATGCTGATCCTCAAACAGTATTGTCGCCAGCTCAAGCTCGTCAACCTCAAGACCATCGGTCTCAATGATGAGCTAGAAGCCTTCTATCACATCAGCTTCCGCAATCCCAACAAATACGAGGAACTCATCCAGCGACTCCACGAAGTCCCTGACGTACATCACATCAACCTATACTTTGATGAGGATGACGCCAATCCACCGACCTAGAGAAGCTTAAATGATGAAGTTTGCTGTTCGCGGCTTTGGCCTTCCGCTTCGCGGAAGGCTGCTATCCCCATTTTCATTTCGACAGGACGAGGAGAAATCTCCTTGAGTGCAAAAATAAATGCACCATTGTCTCTGCGGCATGTATGCCGCAGTAGAGATAATCGTTCTGCGAAGCAAGGAAAGCAGAGAAGATACCGGATATGTTCGTAGCTCACATTTCGGTATGACGGACGGCATTAGGGCGCAAGGCTAAATATCCCCGCTCAGTCATCCCAGCCGAATGAATGAGCCTGCAGCGAATTCATCGAACAGGGATCTTGACATAAGCGTTCTGCGAAGCAGTAATCCCAAATAAACTGCCTCAGAAGTCTGTCTTTCTTGCCTTACCTTCAGAGTATGAAGCACAGCATAGTCATCTTTTGGCTGGGGATTTTGTTGTTTGGCTTGCAGCCGAACGCTCAGTCGCAAGACCCATTTTACAGTCAAATCTTTGCCAATCGTTTGCAATTGAGTCCTGCCTTGGCGGGGAGTGAGGTCGGCCCTGGGTTTAGTATTACGACTCAAGCCCGTTGGCAGTGGATTGGGATCGAAAATCATCTCCAGCAATACGGGGCGGCCTATCACCAAACTTTCTATGCACTCGGTCTAGCTTTTGGCTATGGCCTCAATTATCAATTAGAACGAACTGCTGATGGAGGTTTTACTCAAAACAAGCTCGATTTTCATTTTTCCCATAAAGTTGAGCTCGTCCGTAATCACTTTTTATTGCTGGGTATGGCAGCCGGCATCCAGCAACAAGCCTTAGACTTTTCAGTCTTACGCTTCCCGCCACAGATCATCAATGGGCAACTAGTACCAAGCCCACCAATTAATTCTGTTGGTCAGTCTTATCGCCCAGACTTTCAAGCGGGCCTAACTTATTATAGTGAACATATCTTTGCTGTAATGACAGTCAAGCATCTGCAAGACATAAAGTTTGAGGATGCTACAAACCCTTTTCCGGGTCCTTTTTATTCTGCGACCATGGGGATCAAGTTAGCTTTAAGAGATAGCCTATTGGGCAAAAGGCGATATAGCAGTCTTAGCCCTTTTGTTCATTATCAGCGGCAGGGTCCTTACTACATCGCGATGATTGGGATGAATCTTGAGGTAGAGATGTTGAGCCTAAGTATTCGCTATGGCATCAAAAACCGCTGGAGTGGGGGCATTGCTTTTCGGCGCGGGCCATTCCAACTTGCCTATCATTATGATCATTTTGTTGGGAACTTAAATCAAGAATCCTTTGGTCAGACTCACGAATTGAGTCTCAAATGCGTCTTAGATACGGGGCCTCCCAATCGCAAAATCAAGATGCGATTGATGCCCTTACCAAAATTTTAACATTTTTTATACTATGGCTCATTGAGCAACGTTAAAATATAGAACTCAAAAACACACCCCCGTAATTTCACGCAAGAAAACGTTCGAGAGTTGGAAATAGATTAGAAGACGAAACGTTTGCGTAAAAACGCTCAATTTCCCGATCGAGGTGGCAATCAGTAGGGAAAGACGCTTTGAAGTTGTTTTATTGACCTGAAAAAGGTCGTTTTTCGAGGTAAAAACAATCACTTTTGAAT